>NZ_JBEZGQ010000176.1:0-11581 GCF_040650095.1 Actinoplanes sp. NPDC048791
GGCCGGTGCCTCGGTCGGTGTCTCCGCGGGCCCGGCGGCAGTCGGGGCGTCCGCGGGACCCGGCGGGGCGCAGGCCGAGGCCACGTTCGGGCCGTGGCAGTGCGGCGACGAGCTGGACTGGGACATCGGCCACCCGGTGCTGGCCCAGCCGTGCCACGCGGTCGGCGGGGCGATCCGGGTGGTCGGTCACATGTCGGCGGGACCGGGTGTCCAGGCCGACATCTCCCTGTCGGTGCGGGACACGGCCACGGGTGAGGTCGCCGCGGGGCCGTACACCTGCAAGGCGATGATGTTCACGGACTTCGCCCCGGAACACACCTGCGGGCCGGTCGACCTGAAGGCGCCGCGCGGCCGCCGCTACGTGGTGGTGGAGTCCTGGGAGTACACCGGCCGGTCGCTGTTCCCGGGCGGCAGCGCGGAGGGCCGCGAGTTCACCTGGTGAAGCTTCTCCTGGCCCGGAAAGTGTCGGGGGTGCCCTCTAGGGTCTCCGGCATGGCACCTGAGACGCACCGCGTCGTGCGCACCGAGGAGTGGGACGAGGGCGTCGGCGACGAGAAGCGGCACGAGCGCATCGCCTTCGTCGACCTCGACCTGTGCGAGACGACCTTGCAGGCCGTCGAGTTCGAGGAGTGCACCTTCCGCGACGTGCGGTTCAACTGCTCGGTCCAGACCGACGTCGCGTTCGTCAACTGCACCTTCACCAACTGCTCGTTCTTCGACGCCACGTTCACCCGGTGCAAGCTCGTGGGCAGCATGTTCGACCGCTGCACGTACGACATCATGACGGTCGAGGACGGCGACTGGTCCTTCGCCGGGCTGCCCGGCGCGGCGCTGGGCACAGCCACCTTCACCGGGGTCCGGATGCGCGAGGCGGACCTGACCGGGGCCCGCTGCCAGGGCGCGACCTTCCACGGCGTCGACCTGTCCGGCGCCTCGCTGCGCAACGCCGACTTCACCCGCGCCGACCTGCGCGGCACCGACCTGTCCGCGCTGGATCCGGCGACGACCGAGATCCGCCACGCGATCATCACGGCGGACCAGGCGGTGGTCGTCGCGATGGCGCTGGGCCTCGACGTCCGCCCCGCCTGATGCCGTCCCTGGCCGGCCGGGGTCAGCGGTCGGCCGGCCCCGGGGGAGGGGTGAAACGATCGCCGTAGGTTTTCGCCAGTTCCGTGGCGCGCGCGGCGAAACCCGCCGGTCCGCCCGCGTACTGCTGGACGTAGCGCAGCACCCCACCGGTCCAGGCCGGGAAGCCGATGCCGAGCAGCGAGCCGATGTCACCGTCCACCGCCGAGCGCAGCACGCCCTCGTCCCGGCAGCGCAACGCGTCCAGCGACTCGGCGAACATCATCCGTTCCTGCAGGTCGATCAGCGGGACGGCCCGGCCCTCCGCGGTGGCCAGGCGGGCGATGCCGGGCCACAGCTTGCCCCGGCTGCCGTTGTCGTAGTCGTAGAAGCCGCGGCCCGCGGCCCGTCCGGGGCGGTCGTGCTCGTCCAGCATCCGGTCGACCACGGCGTGCGCCGGCAGCACCGGGAAGTTCCCGTCCGCGGCCGCCTCGAACTGGCGCCGGATGCGCCGGATCAGGGTCAGCGACACCTCGTCGGCCAGCGCCAGCGGTCCGGTCGGATAGCCCGCCTGCAGCGCCGCCTGCTCGATCGACGGCGCCGGAACGCCCTCGGCCAGCATGCTGATCGCCTCGTCCAGGAAGCGCCCGATGACCCGGCTGGTGAAGAAGCCCCGGCCGTCGTTGACCACGATCGGCGTCTTGCCGATGCGCCGGCCCAGGTCGAAGGCCCGGGCCAGGGCCGCGTCGCCGGTCTGCCGCCCGACCACGATCTCCAGCAGCGGCATCCGGTCCACCGGGGAGAAGAAGTGCATGCCGATGAAGTCCGCCGGGCGGCTCACCCCGTCGGCCAGGCCGGTGATCGGCAGCGTGGAGGTGTTCGAGGCGAGCAGCGCGTCCGGCGCCAGCACCGGCTCGACCTCGGCGAAGACCGCGTGTTTGAGGGCGGGGTCCTCGAAGACGGCCTCGATGACGGCGTCACAGCCGGCCAGCGCGGCCACCTCACCCGTGGCGGTGATCCGGGCCAGCACGGCGGCGGCCCGGTCCGCGTCCAGCCGGCCCTTGCCGACCTCGCGGGACAGCAGCTTCTCGGCGTGCGCGCGACCGCGCTGGGCGGCCTCCTCGGTGACGTCCTTGAGGACCACCGACAGGCCGGCGCGGGCGCACGCGTACGCGATCCCGGCGCCCATCATGCCCGCGCCCAGCACCGCCACCCGGGTCACCGGGGCGACCTCGACCGCGGGCCGGCTCGCGCCGTCGTTGACCGCCTTCAGGTCGAAGAAGAACGCCCCGATCATGTTCTTGGCGATCTGCCCGGTCAGCAACGAGACCAGATAGCGGGTCTCCACCGTCAGCGCCGTGTCCAGGTCCACCTGGGCGCCCTCGACCGCGGCGGCCAGGATCGCCTCGGGTGCCGGCAGGCGGCCCTTCAGCTGCTTGCGCAGATTCGCCGGGTACGCCGGCAGCTGTGCGGCCAGTTCACGGCCACCGCCGGGGATCCGGTAGCCGGGCTGGTCCCAGGGCTGGGCCGCGTCGGGGTGCGCGGCGATCCAGGCCCGCGCCCCGGCCAGCATCTCCTCGGCGGTGTCCACGACCTCGTCCACCAGACCGGCGGCGCGGGCGGCGGCGGGGCGCAACTGCCGCCCGGTCAGCAGGATGTTGGTCAGGGCGTCGGCCAGGCCCAGCATCCGTACGGTCCGGGTCACGCCGCCCGCACCCGGCAGCAGGCCGAGGGTGACCTCCGGGAAGCCGATCCGGGAGCCGGGCGCGTCCAGCGCGATCCGGCGGTGGCAGGCCAGCGCGATCTCCAGCCCGCCACCCAGCGCGGAGCCGTTGATCGCCGCGACCACCGGGCGGCCGAGTTTCTCCAGCCGGCGCAGGTCCGCCTTGATCGTGGTGAGCAGCGTGGTCAGCGCCGGCGCGTCGGCCGGGGTCGCCTTGATCATCTCGGGCAGGTCCCCGCCGGCGAAGAACGTCCGCTTGGCGCTGGTGACGATGACCCCGGTGATCTCGTCGCGCTCGGCCTCCAGCCGGTCGACAGCCGCGGTCATCGAGGCGGCGTAGGCCCTGTTCATGGTGTTGGCCGACTGGCCCGGGTCGTCCAGCGTCAGCGTGACGACGCCGCCGGGTTCACGGTCGTAGCGGATGGTGCCGGTCATGAGCACCTCTCGATGATCGTGGCGACGCCCATGCCGCCGCCGATGCACAGGGTGACCACGGCGCGGTGCCGGTCCCGGCGTTCCAGCTCGTCCAGCGCGGTGCCGAGCAGCATGGCGCCGGTGGCCCCGAGCGGATGCCCCAGCGCGATCGCCCCGCCGTTCACGTTCACCTGCTCGGGATCAAGCCCCAGCTCGCGGATGTACTTGAGCACCACCGCCGCGAACGCCTCGTTGATCTCGAAGAGGTCGATGTCCTCGACGCCGAGCCCGGCGGTGGCCAGCGCCTTGCGGGTGGCCGGGATCGGCCCGGTGAGCATCAGCGTCGGATCGGCCCCGCTGACCGCCGCCGCGACGATCCGCCCGCGCGGTGTCAGCCCGAGCTCCCGCCCGGCCGTGTCGGAGCCGATCAGCACCAGCGCCGCACCGTCCACGATCCCGGAGGAGTTCCCGGCGTGGTGCACATGGTCGATCTCCTCCAGCCAGTGGAACTTCTGCAACGCCACCGCGTCGAAGCCGCCCGCCGCGCCGATGCCGGCGAAGGACGGGCTGAGCTCGGCGAGACCTTCCCGGGTCGTGTCGGGCCGCAGATGCTCGTCCGCGGCGAGGATCACCCCACCGGTACGGTCCCGCACCGGCACGACCGAACGGGCGAAGTGCCCACCGGCCCACGCCTTGGCCGCCCGCTCCTGCGACCGCAGCGCGTACGCGTCCACGTCGTCCCGGCTGAAGCCCTCGAGGGTGGCGATGAGGTCGGCGCTGATGCCCTGCGGCACGAAGGAGGTGGCCAGCGCGGTCTCCGGATCCATCGCCCAGGCGCCGCCGTCGGAGCCCATCGGCACCCGTGACATCGACTCGACGCCGCCGGCCAGGAGCAGGTGGTCCCACCCCGACCGCACCTTGGCCGCGGCGACGTTGACGGCCTCCAGCCCCGAGGCGCAGAAGCGGTTGAGCTGGACCCCGCCCACGTGGTCGGGCAGACCCGCCAGCAACGCCGCCGCCCGGGGCAGGTCACCGCCCTGCTCACCCACCGGCGTGACGATGCCCATCACGAGGTCGTCGAGCCGGTCGGTGTCGAGGCCGGGCAGCCGTTCCCGCAACGCGTCGATGAGCCCGACGGTCAACGAGATCGGCTTGACGCCGTGCAGCGAACCGGTGGCCCGCCCCTTGCCCCGCGGCGTGCGCACCGCGTCGAAGACGTACGCCTGACCGTCAGAGCGCACGAGCGATCAGCTCCTTCATGATCTCGTTGGTCCCGCCGTAGATCTTCTGGGCGCGGGCATCGGCGTACATCTGGGCGATCGGGTATTCGGTCGTGTAGCCGTAGCCACCGAACAGCTGCAGGCACCGGTCCACCACCTCACACTGCCCGTCGGTGAGCCAGTACTTGGCCATGGCAGCGGTGGCGACATCAAGCTCACCGCGGACATGCTCGGCGATGCAGTCATCGAGAAAAACCCGGCTGACCCGGGTACGGGTGGCGCACTCGGCGAGGACCATGCGGGTGTTCTGATGCCCGATGAGCGGCTTGCCGAAAGCGGTGCGCTCCTTGACGTAGGCGACGGTGAGCTCGATCGCGCGTTCCATGGCGGCGACCGCGCCGATGCCGATGACCAGGCGCTCCTGGGGGAGCTGGCCCATGAGCTGGGCGAAACCGAGGCCTTCGGTGCCGCCGAGAAGGTTGGTGGCCGGGACCCGGAAGTCGTCGAAGAACAGCTCGGCGGTGTCGTTGCCCTTGAGACCGATCTTGGAAAGCAGTCGGCCCCGCCGGAAGCCGGTCGGCCCGTGCCGTGTCGCGTCGTCCTCGCGGACGCTGCCGCTTTCGTGCGTTTCTGCGCCCGCCTTGCCGGGGTCGCTGACTTCGCAGATCAGGAGGGAGACGCCGGAGGCGCGCTGGGTCGGGTCGGTCTTGGCGGCCAGGATGACGATGTCGGCCAGGCCGCCGTTGCTGATGAACGTCTTCGCGCCGTTGATCACGTAGTCGTCGCCCTCGCGGAGGGCCCGGGTGCGCATGGCTTGGAGGTCCGAGCCGCCGTCCGGTTCGGTCATGGCGATCGCGCCGATCAGGGTGCCCGCGCAGAGGCCGGGCAGCCAGCGCTGCTTCTGCTCCTCGGTGCCGTAGGCCACCAGGTAGCCGGTGACGATGCCGCTGTGGACAGCCAGCCCGAGACTGCTGTCGCCCGAGCGCATCTGCTCGTCGAGCAGCACGGCCTCGTGGGTGAAGTTGCCGCCTCCGCCGCCGTACTCGACCGGCACCGAGAGGCCGAGCAGACCCAGGTCACCGGCCTTGCGGTAATGCTCCCGATCGGGGTGGCCCTGGGCGAGCACCCGGTCGGCGTGCGGCCGGACCTCCTTGGTGAAGAAGGCCCGGACCAGCTCGGCGAGCTCGTCGTGTTCCGGCTCGCGCCACGGTGAGGCTCCCATGACTCCACCTTGGCCAGTTATTGGCGGACTGTCAATAGCTCGGCGCAGCGGGCCGGGTCGTCGGCGAACGGCAGGTGTCCGCAGCCCGGCAGCAGGACGTGCCGGGCGGTGGGCAGCTCTTCGCGGGCCCGGGCGGCCTGGCGGTGGTGCGGGAGGACCAGGTCACGCGTACCCCAGGCGATTGTGACCGGGATGCCGGTGAGCGCACCGGGATCGGCGCCGACCGGCAGTCGCCAGACGCCGAAGGCGCGTCGCGCGGCGGCGAAGCCCGGCGCGTGCGACAGGGCCCGCGCCGAGCCGAGGCAGTCCTCGGGCGACAGCCGGCTCGGGTGGCCGTAGAAGATTCCGCAGAGGGCGACGCGGCCGGCCCGGGTGGCGAAGATGCGGGGGAGGGCGGGCGCGAGGGCGCTGCCCAGGACGCGGGCGCCGCCGACCACGGCCTGGCACCAGCGTCGGCCGACGGGACCCCAGAAACCGATGGGGGCGAACGCGGTGACGGCCGACGCCCGGCCGCGCCGGCCGAGTTCCAGGGCGATGCCGCCGCCGAGGGAGCTGCCGGCCAGTTCGGGCCGGTCGAGGCCGAGCCCGTCGAGGAACGTGGCGACCACATCGGCGAGGTGACCTACCGACCCGGGAACGGGTGCGGCTTCGAAGCCCCTGGGGTCGTCCGCTGCCGGGTTGTCGGTGAAGCCGGGCGTTGCAGGGTCAGGTGTCAGCGGGCTGAGCGTTGTGGGGCCGGGCGTCGGAGGGCCGAGTGTTGCATTGCCGGGCGTTGCATTGCTGGGCGTTGCGTCGCCGGGCGTTGCATTGCTGGGCGTTGCATTGCCGGGCGTTGCATTGCCGGGCGTGGTGGGGCCGGGTGTGGTGGGGCCGGGTGTGGTGGGGCCGGGCGTGGTGGGGCCGGGCGTTGTGGGGCCGGCCGTTGCACGGCTGGGCCTTCCGGCCCTGTGGGGTTGGCGCGGGTCGTCGAGTGGCGGCCAGAGCGGGGATTCGCCGAAGCCGGGAAGGTCGACGGCGATCACCTCACGGTGGCGGGCCAGCTCGGCGATCAACGGATCCCAGACCTGGCGCCGGCTGCCCAGCCCGTGGATCAGGACCAACGGGGGCCCGCTGCCGCGACGCTCATGAGCCAGCATCACCGGCACCCCTTATTGACAGCCCGACAATAACGGTGCCACGGTAGCTCATGGCGTACGACTACGACGTCCTGGTCATCGGCTCCGGCTTCGGTGGGGGTGTCACCGCGCTGCGGTTGACCGAGAAGGGTTACCGGGTCGGCGTGCTCGAAGCCGGCCGGCGTTTCACCGACGAGCAGTTCGCCAGGACTTCCTGGCGGCTGCGGGACTATGTCTACGCCCCCGCGCTCGGCTGCTACGGCATTCTGCGGCTGACTTTGCTCCGCGACGTGCTGGTCATGTCCGGCGCCGGGGTCGGTGGCGGTTCGCTGGGGTACGCCAACACGCTCTACGAGCCGCCCGACGCGTTCTTCGGCGATCCGCAGTGGGCGTCGGTCACCGACTGGAAGGCCGAGCTCGCGCCCTACTACGACCAGGCGAAGCGGATGCTCGGCGTGGTCACCAACCCCGTCGAGACGTTCGCCGACGTCACGCTGCGTGCCGTTGCTGAGGATCTTGGGGTCGGGCACACGTACCGGCGTACCCCCGTGGGTGTGCTCTTCGGTGAGCGGCCCGGCGCCGCCGTGCCGGATCCGTTCTTCGGCGGGGCCGGGCCGGCCCGCCGGCGCATCCCGCCGGAGTACTTCTTCACCTGCCGGTCAGCCGCCTCGGCAAGACCGAACGCGTCGAGCAGGTCGGCCGCCCGCTCCCTGCCTCGGCGGCGTGAGTAGCCGAGCAGCCTGGCGAGCAGCAACAGGTTCTCCACCCCGGTGAGGTCCTCGTCGACCGACGCGAACTGCCCGGTGAGGCCCACCCTGCTCCGCACCGCCCGGGCGTCACGCACGACGTCGTAGCCGAGCACTTGCGCCTCTCCGGCATCGGGGCGCAGGAGCGTCGCCAGCATGCGGATCGCGGTGGTCTTGCCTGCCCCGTTCGGACCGAGGACGCCGTACACGCCCCCGGCGCTCACGGCCAGGTCGACACCGGCGACCGCGTGGGTCTTGCCGAAGCTCTTCTTCAACCCTCTCGTCTCGATCGCGAGCTTTCCCATGGGTTCGATTCCTTCTCTCGGTGTTGCGAACGGATTAGTTAAGCTAGTCAAGTTTGACTACTTGGCCAAAGTGCACGAGGACGAAACATCTAGTCAAGTTTGATTAGAAGCGTATTTTGAGGTGATCGGAGACCGTTCGCCACGAACCCGGATCATCAGCCATGGTGTAGGCGCCCTCAGACAGTCGTTTGCTCAGGCTCTTCGCCCACTCCAGTTCGGTGCGTGCGTGTCCCGCCCACAGTTCGGCCTGATCGCGGACGTGCTCGGGGGTGTCCCGATTGGGGTGCTCCCGCCACTTGGCCTGCACTACGAGCTCCGCTTCCAGGCGCGCGACCCGCTCGTTAACGTGCGCGATGGCATCTGTCCTGGTCAGCATGGGCAACATGGCGATGGACGCGTTGAGCATGTCCGGGTCGTGGGTGCGCCGCAGACCGTCGCGGACCAGTTCGACCATCTCGTCACGTCCCCGAGCTGTCGCGCGGTACAGAACGCGCTCCGGCCCAGAGTTGCCCGGCTCGGCGTGTTCGGTGAGGAGGCCATCAGCCGCCGCCTTCTTCAGCGCGTGATAAATCGAGCCGGGCTTGATCTTGGCCCAACTCTCCGCACCCCAGCTCTGCAGTTCGGACCGCACCTGGTAGCCATGCGCGCCGCCGGAGAGGTGCACGATACCGAGCACCAGAAGCTTCGTCGCCGACACGCGCCCACCTCCGCTCAACCCTCGCGTCTCGATCGCGAACTTTCCCATGGGTTCGATTCCTTCTCTCGGTGGTGCGAACGGATTGGTTGAGCTAGTCAAGTTTGATTACTTGGCCAAAGTACACGAGGAGGAAACATCTAGTCAAGGTTGATTAGGAGCGTATCTTGAGGTGATCGGAGACCGTTCGCGACGAACCCGGATCATCGGCCATGTCCCGATTGGGGTGCTCCCGCCACTTGGCCTGCACTACGAGCTCCGCTTCCAGGCGCGCGACCCGCTCGTTAACATGCGCGATGGCATCTGCCCTGGTCAGCATGGGCAACATGGCGATGGACGCGTTGAGCATGTCCGGGTCATGGGTGCGCCGCAGACCGTCGCGGACCAGTTCGACCATCTCGTCACGTCCCCGAGCTGTCGCGCGGTACAGAACGCGCCGCCGGAGAGGTGCACGATACCGAGCACCAGAAGCTTCGTCGCCGACACGCGCCCACCTCCGCTCAATCTGCTCGGACTCGCTCCGCTTGCGCGCCCGCCAGGGTGGTGTCAACTCCCACCAACACTAGGGTGCTCTCCTGGTCCGGGCGGTATCAGCACTGACCTACAAACGGTGCTGGTGGAGACCTCCAAAGCCAGAGAAGCGCGGCGCCGACACCCCATACGCCACCGAGAGGTCGAGCGTGGACCATTCCGCCTGGTTGAGGTTGAGCCCCACCCAAAGGCTGTGCATGTTCAACCCCATGTTCCAGGCAGCGCGGGTCACCTCGGAGGCGTTGCGGCTCGCCTGTTCGAGCGGCGTGAGCGGAGCGGCAGTGTGCACGACCCCGCCCACCGTGACCGATGTCCCGGCCGGCACGAATACCGTTCCGGTATATGCGTGCGCCATGCCCTTGATACGGCGAGCCAGCACCTCATATTGCTGCCGCATTGTCGCGCTTAGTGGCGTTCGGGAGAGTGGTTAATCCCGGCGTTCCCAGGTAACCGTAATCCTTGACCGTCGCGTTTCCGGCGTGCATGGACTCGTGCAGAACGAGAACGGTGGCGGCGTCAGTGCCGGGCGTGTCGATCGTCTGCGGGGACAGTGCCATCCGGGCGCTGTTGGTGAGGCCGCCGACCCCGACCTCGGCGTTGTAACCGGAGCGATCGGTGACGATCCGATCCGTTGGTGTGCAGGTAAGCCAGGCGGCCGGCCGCCGCGGCGTAGCACGCCCGGGCGCTCGCGACGTTCGCGGCGCCGAAGACGTCGCCCAGGTGCGCCGTGGCCGCCGGCGCCATTACGAGCCCGATCAGAGCGGTCGCGCTGGTGACCAGCGTGGCGATGTTCGCGGTGTCGGTCGCGCTGCGGGGACCGGTGTTGATGAGCTCGGGGTCGCCGAGCACGAGCACCGGGCGGAAGCTACGCAGAGCGGCGGCGAGAGTCCGGGCCCGCCCCACAGCCGTCATGGCGCCGTACGCGGCACCCGAGCCGGCGACCGTATGCGCGGCCGTTGTCACCGTGGCCCGCTCGGCGGGGGTGAGCTCGGCCATCGCCCGGGCGTTAAGCCGTTGGAGCCCCGCCGCGTGCGCGGCAGGGTCCGTGGCGGTCCCCGTCCGCGAAGGGTCAGAGTGACCGCGCGATTGCCGGCGAGCCTCAGGACCAGCACCAGATTGCTCTCGGCCGACTCAAACAACACGTCCGTGCCGTCATCCAAGGTGTACTGCACGAAGTCCGCCACTACAGATTGAGGTACAGCTGCGCGGCTCGTCCGCGCGGGCATGCCTAATGGTCGTGGTTTCCGTGCGTGCTGGATCGGTGTACCAGATGTCCACTCGCCCCTCGCCTGACACTTCATACGTGACCGCGGCGACTCGCGGGGCTCTGCTCGGCGTGGTGTAGGGGGACGCGGACGGCTGCGGCGCCCCAGCCTGGGGTGTTGCCTGCCGCTCGTACACCCAGACGACAGCCGCCGTGATGATCGCTAGGACGACCGCGGTACCGACCACCAGCGCGGAGCGACGGCGTTGCCGCCATTGCCAATCCTGTGCTGTAGCGCCCACCGATTGTCCCCTCGCGTGCATCGTGACGATCGGCGACATTCGATCACGACGACGAGAAGCTGCGCGATCCGCACCTGGCCTTGAACCCTCGTCGAAGGCTGCCCAAGAATTGGCCTGAAACGTAGACTGCCTTCCGACCGGACACAGACGGCTCGTCGAGAGCCCCATCGGCATCCCAGGCGCGGTGAGTCAGTGCCTGGGCGCGTACATGATCACCGCGACGCCGATCAGGCAGATGGCGGCCCCGGTCAGGTCGTAACGGTCGGGTCGGAACTTGTCGACGACGACGCCCCAGGCCAGCGAGCCGGCGACGAAGATGCCGCCGTAGGCGGCGAGGATGCGGCCGAAGTTGGGGTCGGGTTGGAAGGTGGCGACGAAGCCGTAGGCGCCGAGGGCGGCGATGCCGGCGCCGATCCACAGCAGGCCCCGGTGTTCGCGGACGCCTTGCCAGATGAGCCAGGCACCGCCGATCTCAGCGATGGCAGCGACGACGAACAGCAGGATGGATCGGATGATCGTCATGGGCGTATCGCACCACACCGGTGAAGTGCGGCAACGGCGGGTGCGGTGCCACAGCGGCTGTGTTTCAGCAGCCGCACCCTGCGCCGCCACATCCGCAACCGCTGCCTGCCACGGTGGCGCGGCGGGCGTTGCGGCGGCGGTGGAGCCACCACATGCCCAGCGCGAGCACGGCCAGGGCGGCGGCGACCGCGAGCAGGGTCTGCTCCAGGATCGCCGCGCCGGCGCCGGTGAGCACGCCGGCCGTGATCAGCAGCGGGATCGCGCAGCAGGCGGCACATGCCAGCGCGGCCAGAGCGCCGGTGACCTTGCTCCGGGTCGGCGGGGCGTTGCCAGCCGTCGGTGTAGTTGGCGGGTGCGGTTCCGTGCCGGTGAGTGGTCGGATGGGCAGACTCATGCAGGTTCTCCGATGTTGTCGCGCCGGTCGGCGGTGCCGATGGTGAGGAACGGGATCGGGCAGTCGGCGCAGGTGCAGTTGGTGAGGCTGTCGCACCGCGCGTCGACGACCTCGGTCAGCGAGG
>NZ_JBEZGQ010000177.1:0-11555 GCF_040650095.1 Actinoplanes sp. NPDC048791
CAGCGGCGGGCTGCGGATGATGGCGGCGGCGACGCTGGCGGGGGAGGACTTCATCGCCGGCGAGGTGATCGTGACGGGATCGGCGGGCCGCTCCACCCTGGAGTATCCGACCGACCGCCTGGATCTGCCGGGGATCACCGCGCCGGCCGGCCGCATCGACCTGCTGGAGAACCTGGTGGCGCACCGGCGGGACCGCGCCGGGGTCGCGCTGGTCGCCCCGCTGGAACGGACGGCGGCGTTCACCGCGGTGGTGCAGGCACTGACCGGGCCGGGGGCGGCCCCGCCGGCGTTGATCGACGACGCGTACGTGGCGGCGGTGGGCTCCGGGCCGGAACGGGTCCAGGTGATCACGGGCATCAACCCGGTGCTGCGGGAAGCGGCGGAGACGCTCAAGCTGCCGTCGGAGTCGGGGGTGGCCTGGGCAGTGCCGGCGTACACGGTGAAAGTGCCGGGCCACTGATCACAGCCGGCCCTCCAGTACCCCGGCGAAGGCCCCGGCCAGGAATTCCAGCTCGCGAACCCCCGATTACCGGCGAGGTAATCGCCTCTCGGCGGTCACCGGGCCAGGCTTGGGCCATGCCTGCTTACGCGAGGTCGAGGTCATGGAGGGAGACTGGCCGGGCACCGTGGTCATCATCGAGTTCCCCGACCTGGGTGCGATCCGGGCCTGGTACGCGTCGGCGGCGTACCAGAGCATCCTTGAGCTGCGCACGGACAACATCCCGGGCGACGTCATCGTCGTCGACGGCGTGGGCCCGGACTACCACCCCCGGATGACCGCCGCGAAGCTGCGCGACGCCCTTCTGTCGGATGTCCGATAGGGAGATTCGCTGCTCAGCCGGGTGATCTTCGACCGGATCGCCGGTGCGGACGTATCAGGTGATGGCCCCGGCACCCCCGGTGGCCTTCCGGTACGACGGTCACCGCTGAGAGGGCGTGCGCATCGTGAGAAGGGCAGTCGACGTCGAGGACCCTGCCGCGCCGGACGGTCAGCGGCCCGTACGTGGGGGAGCCGCGCCGGCCAGCACCGCCATCGCCGGGGTGGTCGCCACGGCCGCGGGCGCGACGGCGATCCCGCAGCTGCTGGGCGTGTTCGCCAACGTCGCCCAGGTCGCCACCCTGGCCCGCAGCGACCTGCTCTTCGTCGTCAACATCGTGATCGTGGTCCTCGGCCTGATCGCCCTGTTCGGCCCCGGGCAGGCGAAGTACCGCGAATCGGCTGCCCGGGTGATAGCCACGGCCTGCGCGGTCATCATCTGCGGCACGCTCGCCGGCATCGGGCTCTCCGACCGGCTGAAGAGCGAACCCGCGTCGGCCGAAGCAGCCGCGCCGGGCCCGTCCCAGTCCGGCCCGTCGGCGGGCCGGTCGGTCGCCGCCACCCCGGGCAAGAAGGTGAAGCCCACCGCGACCGCGATCGTCGACCCCGTGGTCATACCCGGGGTACCGCAGCAACAGCCGGCGGTGCGGGACGTCACCTCCAGGCCCACGTCCCGGCCCACGACGAAAGCACCGGTCAAGAAGGCAGCGGTGTCCGCGTCGATGAGCTGCACACCGTCGTCGTGCGAGACCTCGGAGAAGATCATGGCGCTGGGTGGTGCGTTCAGCGGTGCCCTGGCCGCCGGACACCAGCTGATGCTGTTCGTCCAGGCGCCGGACGGGCGGCACTACCCGGGCTCGAAGGGCCTGGTCAGCGGCAGCCGATGGTCCGGCAAGGTCCACGTGGGCAGCGACAACGGCCAGGAGGCGAGCTTCACCTACGCCGCCTGCCTGTACGACATCAACCAGACCTTCGCGGCCGACCTCGACGCCCGCAGCGACACCGAGCTGAACGCCGGTCTGACCAGAATCCCCACCTCGGGTACGGCGGTGGCGCTGGCCTGCGAACAGTTGCGGTGGAACCGGCCCTGACCGATAGTCCTGGCGTGGACTTTCCGCTGCGGGAGCTGGCCCCCGCCCTGACCGCCCGGGCCGGGGCCTGGGAGCGGCTCGGACTCGCCTGGGCCATCGGGCCGGTGCTGCCGAACTGGGGCAAGGCTGTGGTGAAGGCGGAGTTCGAGTCGGCCGAGCTGGTCGGTGACCTCATGATCTGGGTCAGCGGCGAGGCGGAGCTCAGCACGATCCGGCTCCCCGACGACCGCATGGTCAACAAGCACTACGACCTGACCACGGTCGACGACCTCGAGGTCATGCTCGACGAGCTGGTGCTGCTCCGGACGGACGGCATCGCGCCGGCCGCCGCGGTCGTGGGCCCGTATCCGAGCCGCCCGGCCTGAGGCCCCGGGGCGAGGACCGGGTCAGTGGACCGGGCGGAAGTACCGGCTCAGGCTCCAGTCGGCGACCTCCTGGCCCATCCGCAGGCCAGCGGTGTCGGCGAATCGGAAGTGCAGTCCCAGCCACACCCGGGCATTGACCACGTCTGTGTTCAACGTCTTCGCCGATCTGTAGCTCCGGGTGGCACCCGGCACCGCGGTGGACGTGAGCGTCAGCTGCAGGTCTCGCGTGCCCAGCGTCTGTTGCAGAGCCCGGGTGAAGGCGCCGGTGAAGCCGGAGTAGCCGCTGACGTAGTCGGGGTACGGGGGTGTGGCCAGCAGAGGCGTCCAGGCCGGGTCGGCAGTCGTCGCGGCGTTGCCGTCGGTGCCGGCCAGCGTGATCGCCGTGACCGGGCGCCAGAAACCGTACAGGTACTTCGAATGCCAGATCGAGATGATGGCGTCGGCGACGGTCATGTCGACCGCGGCGAACATCCGGGCGCTCTGCACGATGTCCAGGTTCCGGGTGGCGGCCTGATTCCGCAGCGCCGCGTTGAACTGCACGATGGCGTTGCCGGCGAAGAACTGCGCGGTGGCGGTCTGGTCGCCCTCTCGCGTGGTCGAGGCCGCCGAGCCCATCGCCTTCACCTCGTCGAAGTCGCGGGTGTAGCGGGCCGAGGTCAGGGCCGGTGGCGGGCCTGGCTCGCCGAACTGCGCGGGACTGCGCGTGAGCAGCGGAGTCACCGATCCCAGCCAGGGCGCGCTGAACGGCAGTGTCGCGGGCGGCGTCGGGCGCCAGACGCCGGGCCCCGGCGGCACGGTGAACTGCACGGCCGCGTTGCGACCGTCGTGCGCGCGCTGGGCGATCAGGGCGTCGGCTGCCGATTCCCCGTACGCGACACCGCGCGTCTTCGCGCCACCGTCGGGGATCAGGGAGAGCGACGTCGCGTAGGACGTGTCGAGGGCGATCCGTGCGTACGGCGTGTAGGTCGAGAGGATCTTGTGGGCCGCGGCCACCGCTGCCGCCTGGGCCGACGCGCCACGCGGAGCCCTGGTGCGGAAGCGGTAGGGCGCGTACCGGCCCTCGATGCCGACCACGGCGTTGTAGACGGCCGCGTGCACGAACCCGAGGTACAGCGTGCTTTCGATGGAGGCCTTGGTGGTGTCTCCGGCCAGGGTCGTCACGGCGATCGCGTTCCACTCGGCGATGACCCCCGGATCGTCTGGGACACCGCGGGAGGACGCGGCCTGCGCGGCACCGGCCGGAACCAGCGAGACGAGCACCGCACAGGTCAAGCCGGCGGCGATCCGGTGCCGGGCGCGCGGAGAGGATTCCAGGGAGCTGGTGGGCATGGCGGGCCGCCTCGGTTGTGACGGGTTCACCTTGAGCCGGACACGTCGGCGGGCCGCCGGCGCTGGCGAAGATGCCTGGGAAATGCTTCTCCGCTGGTGGCGTGCGGTCAACGCCTGTCGGCCCCCGAGCGCCCGAGTGTCCATGAACTGACTCACGGGGGAGTGGGTGGTCCCGCGTCAGGCTGTGATCTGCTCCCGGGTCAGCGCGCCGTCGGCGACCAGGATGGTCAGGCTGCGGGACAGCGGCGCGTCCGGCGTCACCGTGACCGTCTTCTCGAAGGCCAGGGCTGCGCAAACCCCGTTGTAGCCGCCCGCGCCCGTGCGGACGAACCAGCGGTCGTCGTCGCTGAGGCCGCGGAAGACCAGCGTGTACGGGCCCGGGCCGGTCAGCGCCACCCACGGCTCGTCGCTGCCGTTGACTGATTCCTCGCCCGTCCGGGACGCCGTGAAGGTTGTGGTCGGGCCGGGGGTTGCGCGCCAGAAGAAGCCGCCGTAGCCGGCGCCTCCGGGGCGGCCGTTGGTGGCCGGGCTGCCCAGGGTCACCGGCTGGATCGTGCTCAGCTCGTACGAGAAGGAGAGCTCCCAGCCCAGCGGGACCGCCCGGGCCGCCACCGTCCGGGTTTCGGTCAGCAGGGTCTCGTCCTGCGGGCCGAGCCAGAGCAGCCGCTCGCTGAAGCTGTCGGCCGCCTGCGCCAGCCATTGGGCGTGGATGATCCGGCCGTGGTCGTCGAGCCAGGTGTAGCCCTGGTCGCGCACGTAGGTGCGGCCGCCCCACAGGTTGACGCCGTTGACGTCCTGCATCGCGACCGAGACGCCCAGGTGCCACTGGTGGTCCTCCGGCAGGACGTCCGTCACCTCGACGCCGGCCAGTGTGCGCACCGGGTGCAGGTACGGCCGCGGGCCGTTCAGCGGGTCGACCTCCGGCTCCGTGACGTACTCGGCGACATCGACGTCTCCCACTGCCAGGCGCATGCCCCGGACGTTACCTCAGGCCGGGAACAGCAGGTCCAGGTGGGCGTCGAGGGCCTGCAACGCCCGCTGGGCCGGGTACTGGCCGCCGAGCACGTAGATGCCCAGCCCCTCCATCAGGGCCAGCAGACTCGCCGCGGCGCCGACCGGGTCCGGGACCTTCAGCATGCTCGCCACGAAGTCGACCATCTGGGCGGTGTCGTCGTGCAGCTCGGCCGCCGCGGCCGGGCGGACCGCGGTGTACGCCAGGAAGGCCAGCGCCACCCGCCCGTTGTCGCGGCTCTCGTCGTCGAGCGGCAGCAGGGCCGCGATCATCGTGCGTAGCAGCAGCCGCGGTGGCGGGTCGGCGCCCAGCCCGGCCAGCGCTTCGGTGACCTTGCGCTGGCTGCGTTCGCGGACGACCGTCAGCGCGAAGGACATCATCTCGTCGCGGCTGCTGAAGTAGTGCTGCACCATCCCGGCCGACACGCCCGCCTGGGCCGCCACGTGGCGCAGGCTCACCGATTCGAGGCCCTGGTCCGCGGCCACGCGCATCAGGGCGTCGGCGATCAGCCGGCGTCGTTCCTCCGGATCAACCTTCTTGGGCATGGCGCATGGTCGCATGCTCGGCGCCGGTCGCCTGCCGGCAGGCCCGTACGAAACCGTCGGGGTCGTCGACGTAGATCCGGAGCTCGTCGGCGGGCTCGGACGGGCCCTTGGGCAGGGGGTAGGTCACCGGGTGGCGCAGCCTGATGTCGACGGCGGTCTGGCTGCCGGTCGGCAGGTTGAGCACCGTGCGGTCGCCGTGCGGCTCGACCTGCACCGACTTGCTCGACGGCAACGTGCGGTAGGCCTTGCTGACCGTGTCGACGTCGGTCCACGGCACGGTGAGGTCGTGGGCCGCGCCCATCCGTACCCGGATCCCGGCCGGGCCCACGATGTGCGGGTTGATCTTCAGGCTGGCGAACAGGCCGATCATCCACAGCAGACCCCAGACGCTGATCGCCAGCATGATCCAGCGGGCCGGCTCCCAGGGCACCACCTTGCGGATGATCAGGTCGAGGATCGGGATCTCGACCACCGAGAGGCCGATGAAGACGCCGAGGATCGGGGTGACCACGCCGAGGTAGCTGAACGCCTGGTCGCCCGGGGCCGGGGTCACGGGCTTGCGGCGGGCCCACAGATACATGCTGCGCCACATCGCCGCCTCTGTGGTGGCAGCCCGGCCGAGGAGCGGGAGAACCTGCATGACCTCAGGTTACCGGGTCGACAATACAACTGCAATATAAAACGAGCCGGGAAGAGGCCGGCCCCTACGGCTGGGGACCGGCCTCGTCGCGGATCAGAGGTTGATCATGTGGCCGGTGAGGCCGTGGAACGCCTCCTGCAGGGCCTCGCTCAGCGTCGGGTGGGTGTGCACGTTGCGGGCCAGCTCGTTCGCCGTCAGGTCCCACTTCTGGGCCAGCGTCAGCTCCGGCAGCAGCTCGGAGACGTCCGGGCCGATCAGGTGGCCGCCCAGCAGCTCGTTGTACTTCGCGTCGGCGACCAGCTTGACGAAGCCGGTCGGCTCGGCCAGGCCGTGCGCCTTGCCGTTCGCGGTGAACGGGAACGTCGACACCTTGACGTCGTAGCCCTCGTCGCGGGCCTGCTGCTCGGTCAGGCGAAGCTGGCCACCTGCGGCTGGCAGAACGTCGCCCGGGGCATCATCCGGTAGTCGCCCAGCGTCATCGTCTCGGCGCCGGCGATCGTCTCGGCGGCCACCACGCCCTGCGCCTCGGCGACGTGGGCGAGCTGGAGCTTCGCGGTGACGTCGCCGATCGCGTACAGGTGAGCGATGTTGGTCCGCATGTGGTCGTCGATCTCGATCGCGCCGCGGTCGGTGAGCTTGACCCCGGTGTTCTCCAGGCCGTAGCCCTCGACGCGGGGGGCGAAGCCGACCGACATCATCACCCGGTCCGCCTCGATGGTCTCCTGCTTGCCGTTCTTCGCGGTGTAGCTGACCACGACCGAGGAGCCCTTGTCGGTCACCGTCTCGACCTTGGCCGAGGTCAGGATCGGGATGCCGAGCTTGCGGTACTGCTTGGTGATCTCCTTGGAGACGTCGGCGTCCTCGTTGGGCAGGGCCCGGTCGAGGTACTCGATGATGGTGACGTCCACGCCGTAGTTCTTCAGGACGTAGCCGAACTCCATGCCGATCGCGCCGGCCCCGACGATGACGATCGAGGACGGCAGGTCGCGGTCCATGATCTGGGTCTCGTACGTCACCACGTTGTCGCTGAGCTCGACACCCGGCAGCAGGCGCACCGTCGAGCCGGTGGCGATGATCGCGTTGTCGAAGGTCAGCGTCTCGGTGCCGCCGGAGCTCAGCGTCACGTCGACGGAGTTGGCGTCCCGGAACACGCCCCGGCCGTCGTACTCCGTGATCTTGTTCTTCTTCATCAGGTAGTGCACGCCCTTGACCCGGCCGTCGGCGACCGTACGGCTGCGGTCGAAGGCCACGCCGAAGTCGAAGCTCACGTCCCCGCTCATGCCGAAGGTCTTGGCCTGGGTGTGGAAGATGTGCGCCAGCTCGGCGTTGCGCAGCAGCGCCTTCGACGGGATGCAGCCGACGTTCAGGCAGACGCCGCCCCAGTACTTCTCCTCCACCACCGCGGTCCGCAGGCCGAGCTGGGCGGCGCGGATCGCGGCGACGTAGCCGCCGGGACCCGCGCCGAGGACGATCAGGTCGTAGTGCTCACTCATGGCTCAAGTATCCCGCAGTGGGGGCTCAGCTGAGCAGGAAGACGGACGCGTCGCCCGTCACCACCACCCCGTTGCGGTGCCGTAGGTAGCGGGTGGGGTCCTCGGCCAGCTGGAGCCGTACGCCGCCGCCCTGCCGGATCCGGCGCAGGCCCGTCGGCGTACCGGCCTCGACCCGGACCGCGCCGTCCACGACCCGCACGTGCCGGTCGGGAAAATCCACCGACTGCAGGTGCTCGATGCCGCCGGCGCCGCCGACGAAGCGGAACTGCGTCGTGGCGAGCGCATGATCCGGCGGGCGGACCACCAGCGCGGTGCCGTCGTGGGTGACGACCTGCCGCGGCGCGTCAGCGGGGGACAGCCGCACGATCGGGCCGCCGGCGCCGATCGGTACGCCGAACAGCGGCGTGCCGTCCGGGTGCCAGTACAGGCGCTGGACCCGGGTGTGCCGGTTGGGGTCGTAGAGCGGGTCGCCGGTGATGTCGCGGTAGTCACGGGCGTGGTAGACCAGCACGTCCGTGACGCCGTCCTCGGCCACCGTGAAGCTGTTGTGCCCGGGGCCGTACCGGTCGGTCTCGGGCCGGGTCACGAAGACCGGGTCCGGGCTCTTGGTCCACGACGAGCGGGCCAGCAGGTCGGCGCGGGCGTCCGCGGTCAGCAGGCCCATGCAGTAGCGGGCGTCGGTGGCGCTGGCCGAGAAGGTCATGAAGACCCGGCCGTTGCGGATCAGCACCGCCGGGCCCTCGTTGACCTTGAAGCCCTGGATCTCCCAGCTCTTCGTGGGAGTGGCGATCCGGGTCGGCTTGGTCTTCAGCGCCCAGGGTGAGCTCATCTCGGCGATGTAGAGGCTGGTGTTGACCGCGATCTCCGGTTCGCTCTGCGCCCACACCAGGTAGCGGCGGCCGCGGTGGGCGAACGTGGTGGCGTCCAGCGAGAAGCTGTCCCACTCGGTGGCGATCTGGCCGCGCAGCTGCCAGCCCGCCGGATCCGTCGGGTCGGCCAGCGCCGACTCCAGCACGTACATCCGGATCCGGAAGACGTCGTCGGAGTCGCCGGCGGCGAAGTAGATGTACCACTTGCCGTCGATGCGGTGCAGCTCCGGCGCCCAGATGTGGCCGCCCATCTTCCCGGTCGCCGGGCGCCGCCAGACCACCGTCTCGGTGGCGGTGGCCAGCCCGGCGATGGTGGTCGCGCCGCGCACCACGACCCGGTCGTACTCGGGCACCGAGCCGGTGAAGTAGTACCGGCCGCGGTGGCGCGGGGTGATGAACGGGTCGGCGCGCTGCTCGATGAGCGGGTCGGTGGTGGTCACGCCGTAGATCTGGGCGTCGGTGCGAGCTTTGCGGGCCTGCGCCGGGAAGGCGGCGAGTCCCACGCTGCCGAGCAGGACGGTACGGCGGCTGACGGTGTTCACGAGGACTCCCGGATGCGCAGGAAGGTCACGGAGTTCGGGGCGAAGGTACGGGTGAACTTCGCGGAGATGCCGCCGACGGTCGTGGTGACCGGCAGGATCGGCTCGGCCGAGCGGGTGTTCTGCTCCTGCGGGTCGCCGCTGATCACGGTCATCCGGGCCTTGCCGGCGACCTTGCGCCCGCTCAGGTCCACCGTGGTGACGGCCGGGGTGTCCTGCGCGTTGACGACCTTGACGATGAGCTCGCCGGTGGCGTCGTCGCGGGTGACCACCTGGGCGAACGGCTCGGTCACCTGGTCGTCGGTGAAGCTGCCCCACTCGGCCCCGTTGAGGAACAGCCGCACCTGGGTGCCGCGGACCTCGATGCGGATGTCGTACGTGGTTCCGGTGGTGATCGAGTTGGGCTTGGCCAGCACGATCTCCTTGGATCCGCCGGCGCCCTTCTGGATCGCGCCCTGAGTGTTGTTCCAGCCGCCCAGGTTCCACCAGTAGAGCTCGCCGGAGGGCTGCACGCCGAACGCGACCAGGAAGCCCTCGGCGCCGGCCTGCTTGGTGGCCTTGAGCGTCAGGTCGTAGTCGGTGGCGGTGATGTTGCCCGCCTTGACCAGGGTGTCCAGCGCGGCTGTGTCGGTCTGGCGGTAGGCGCCGTCGACGACCGACCAGGCGCCGCGCGGTTCCACCGGTGTCCATTGACCGGCGCCGCCGGAGAAGTCGTCGCTGAACAGCACCGCGCCGTCCGGGGCGGTCACCTTGACGTCGTCGTAGGTGGCCGCGGTGGCCCAGGTGGAGAGGCCGACGGCCCCGGTGATGGGCTTGGGCTGGACCACCTTGCCGGTCGACCTGCTGGGCACCACGCGGTCACCCACGTTGGTCATGAACAGCTTCTGCATCTGGTAGCTGGTCGAGCCCCAGGACTCGTCGTTGTCGAACCAGATCATGTCCGGCTTCCACTGCACGTGGTCGATGTTGGCCAGCAGCGGCGCGTACGAGGCCAGCTTGACCACGTCGGCGTTGCGTTCCAGCCCGGTCATGTACGACGCCTCGGCCAGCGAGTTGAACAGCTTGTTGTCCAGCGACGCGTACTCGCCGAGGAAGACCTTGGGCCCGTTGCGGTCGTACGAGTCGTAGCGCTTGTTGTTGCCCAGGAACCAGGCCGGGCTGTTGTAGTAGTGCTCGTCGACCATGGCCACCCCGGCGGCCTTGTTCTTGGCCCAGAGGTTGTCGAAGGTCGCGCCCTGGTCGTCCGGCCCGGAGTTGCTCACCACGACGATCTGCGGGTACTTCGCGGCGATGGCCTCGCGGAACTTGAGGAAGTTGGCGAAGTACTCGTTCGGCAGGTTCTCCTCGTTGCCCACGGCCACGTGGGTCAGCCCGAACGGCTTCGGGTGGCCCATCTGCGCGCGCAGCTTGCCCCACGTCGAGGTGACCGGGCCGTTGGCGAACTCGATCAGGTCGAGCGCGTCCTGGATGTGGCGTTGCAGCAGCGCCGGGTCGTCGGTCGCCCGGTTCTGCCCGCAGCCGGTGACCAGCGCCGGCAGCACCGGCAGCGGCATCGCCCCGATGTCCTCGGAGAACTGGAGGTACTCGTAGTAGCCCAGCCCGTAGGACTGGTTGTAGCCCCAGAAGTTGGCGTTGGTGGCCCGCGTCTCGACCGGCCCGACCGTGTCCTTCCACTGGTACGAGCGCGCCCGCGGGTAGTTCGCCGCCGCGTCGTAACCGGCCATGCTGCCGGTGTTGACCAGGCAGCCGCCGGGGAAGCGCACGAAGCCGGGACGCAGCGCGGCGATCTTTTCGGCGAGGTCCTTGCGCAGGCCGTTGGGGCGGGCCTTGTAGGTGTCGCGGGGGAACAGCGACACCATGTCCAAGCGCAGAGTGCCGGTGCCGCCGGCGAGCACGGCCAGCCGGCCGGCGTCGGTGGTGCGGGTCGCCCGGACGGTGGCCGGGTAGCGCGTCCAGGCGTCGCCCCGGACGGTGAGCGAGACCGGCGCGGCGAGCTGCTGGCCGGCGGTGTCGCGCAGGGTCACCGACAGCGGTGTGCCGGCGGGGGAGTCGCTGCGGGCCCAGACCGAGAAGTCGTACGTGGCCCCGCGGGTCACCGCGAAACCGGTGTTGTACCCCGCGTTCGTGACGCCGTAGCGCCCGCCGGCCGGGTTGGTCAGCGCCAGCTTGAGGTAGGTGCGGTTGCGCTCGTTCAGCCGGGCCGCGTCGTCGACGGTGGTCGCCGTGCCCGCGCCGCCGGCCTCCGCGCCGGGCGTCCAGGCGGTCAGCCCGTTGTAGGCGGCGTTGTCGGCCGGGAGGAACTCGAAGGAGCGGTTGCGGACCAGCTCGGCGTAGAGGCCGCCGTCCGCCGCGAAGTTGATGTCCTCGAAGAAGACGCCGTACATGGAGTCGGCGATCTCCGGTCCGGTGGCACCCCGGTCGACGGTGATCGTGTAGTCGGGCGGGGTGGCCGGGGCCTGAGCCAGGCCCGGCGCCGCGCCGCCGACGGTGGCGAGCAGCACCGTCACGGTCGCGAGACCGAGGAGCGCACGGTACGGGGACATCTGCGTCCTCCTATGTGAACGTTAACAACGCAGGCCGATTATCATCGACGCATAACACGTCGTCAATGCCCTCGTAACCGAACTTGTTGTTATGAGAGCGGGAGTCCGCGAGTCGTGAAGACCTCGCGCAGCACCTCGGGGCGGTCGGTCATGATGCCGTCCACGCCCAGGTCGAGCAGCCGGCCCATCTCCGCCGGATCGTCGATCGTCCAGACGTGCACCTGCAGGCCCAGCCGGTGCGCCCGGGCGAGGAACCGCCGGTCCACGATGGGCACCCGGCCGTGGCGGGTCGGGACCTGGGCGTGGACGGCA
>NZ_JBEZGQ010000178.1:0-11515 GCF_040650095.1 Actinoplanes sp. NPDC048791
GGCCTGACCCCGCTGCAGCGGCGGATCGCCGGGCTGGGCCGGGTGCTGGGTGCCGCCGCCGTCGGGGTCTCCGGCGTCGTCTTCGCGCTCGGGGTGCTGGCCGGCGAGCCCGTCGCCCGGATGGCGATCACGGCCGTGAGCCTGGTCGTGGCGGCGGTGCCGGAGTCCCTGCCGGCCGTCGTCACCCTGGCGCTGGCCCTGGGCGCCCGGCGGATGGCGCATACCCGGGCCATCCCGCGCCGGCTGCAGGCCGTGGAGACCCTGGGGTCGGTGACGGTGATCGCCTCGGACAAGACCGGCACCCTGACCCAGAACCGGATGTCCGTGCAGCAGGCCGTCACCGCGGACGGCGCCCGCTACACCGTCTCGGGCTCCGGCTACTCCCCCGACGGCGACGTCCGGCGCGACGGCAGCCCGCTGCCGGCCCCCGAGGACCTGCGGCTGCTCGCCCGGGCGGGACTGCTCTGCAACGACGCCGAGCTGATCCCGCCGGCCTACGACCGGCCTGAGTGGACAGCGGCCGGTGATCCGATGGAGGCTGCCCTGGTCACGCTGGCCGCTCGGTGCGGCTTCGACCCCAGACCGGTACGGACGAGCCTGCCGCGGATCGCCGAGCATCCGTTCGATCAGGCCACCAGGCGGATGACGACCGTCCACCGGTTGCGCGACGGCGACTTCCTGGTGGTGTCCAAGGGGGCGCCGGAGAGCCTGCTCGACGCCGGCTCCCACCCGATGCTGCTCGACGCGGCGGCGGAGCTCGCGGCGGACGGCCTGCGGGTGCTCGCGGTCAGCGCGGCCACGGTGACGACCCGGCCCGATCCCGCGGACCCACCGCCGCTTCGCGTACTCGGGCTCGTGGGGATCGGTGACCCGCTGCGGGACACTGCACGCGACACCGCCGCGGCGTTCGAGGCTGCCGGCGTACGCCTGATCCTCATCACCGGCGACCACCCGGCGACCGCCGCCGCGATCGGCACCCAGCTCGGGATCCTCGCCCCCGGCGACCCGGTCGCCCGCGGCGACGCGGGTCCACTGACCGCGGCCGACATCGACCGGGCCCGGGTGTACGCCCGCATCCAGCCGGAGCAGAAGCTCGAGATCATCGCCGAGTTGCAGCGCCGCGGTGACGTGGTCGCGATGACCGGCGACGGGGTCAACGACGCTCCCGCGCTGCGGCGGGCCGACATCGGCGTGGCCATGGGCGGCGGCACCGAGGTGGCCCGGCAGGCGGCCGAACTCGTGCTGGTCGACGACAACCTGGGCACCGTCGCGACCGCGATCGGCGAAGGCCGGCGGATCTACGACAACATCCGCCGGTTCCTGCGCTACGCCCTGTCCGGTGGCATCGCCGAGCTGCTGGTGATGCTGGCCGGCCCGTTCCTCGGCATGCCGCTGCCGCTGCTGCCCGGCCAGCTGCTCTGGGTCAACCTGCTGACGCACGGCATCCCGGGAGTGGCGATGGGAGCCGAACCCGCCGAGGCCGGTGTGCTGCGCCGCCGCCCGCGGTCACCGCAGGAGTCCGTCCTCGGCGACGGGCTGCTGCGCAGCGTCCTGATCGGCGGCGTGTGCGTCGCGGCCGTCGTCCTGGCCGCCGGCGTGACGGCCCACCAGCTCGACCGGCCGTGGCAGTCCGTCATGTTCGTCGTGCTCGGGCTGGCTCAGCTGGGCGTCGCGCTGGCCGTACGGGCCACCCCGGAGCCCGGCACCGGGCGCAACTGGTCGCTGCCGGCAGCCGTGGCGCTCTCGGCGGTGTTGCAGATCGCCGGCGTGCTGCTCACCCCGTTGCAGACCCTGCTGGGCACCGAGTCCCTGACCCTCGCGGAGCTGCTCGCCTGTGTGGCGGTGGCGGTGGTGCCGGGCGCCGGGTTGCGCCTCAGCCGCCGGGTCCAGCGGCCCGCGCACTCGTGACATCCGGCTCTGACCAGCGGATACCTCCCGGGCTGACGATGAACTCAGAAGCTCAGCAGAGGAGTAGTGCCATGACCGTCAAGAGAATCATCGTCGGATACGACCGGTCGGCCGATGCCCGGGCCGCCGCCCGCTGGGCGCTCGACGAGGCCGCCCGGACCGGGGCCCTGGTCGAGTTCTTCTACGCCTACGAATGGCCGGAATGGGCGCCGGCGGCGTCGACCATCCCGGCTCCCGCGGTCTGGCCGGACGGCGAGACCGACCGGGCCATCAAGGGCCGGCTGCACGAGGCCGTCACCGCGGCGCAGCAGACCCACCCCGGCGTCCGCACCGAGATCTCCATCGTGCGGGCCGGCACCGCGTTGACGCTCATCGAGCGCTCCGCCGACGCAAGCCTGATCGTCGTGGGCAGCCGCGGGCACAGTGCGGTGGCCGGTCTCCTCGGCTCGGTCAGCGTCGCCGTCAGCGCGCACGCCCACTGCCCGGTGATCGTGGTCCGCGGCGACGCCGCACCGACCCGTCCGGTGGTGGTCGGCGTCGACGACTCACCGTCGGCCCACCTCGCCCTCGACTTCGCGGTCGAGCAGGCGGTGGCGCGCGGCGTGCCGTTGCGGGTGATCCGCACCTGGCCGCCGGTCACCGGGATCTGGCAGGAGAGTCCCATGGTCACCCGGACCGTCACGGACGAGGAGCGCCGCCCGCTGGACGAACTCGTCGCCGGCTGGCGCGACAAGTACCCCCAGCTGGCCATCAGCGCCGAGGCGGTCGTGGACCATCCGGCCAACGCGCTGGCGCTGGCCACTACCACCGCTCAGCTGCTGGTGGTGGGCACCCGGGGTCGAGGCGCCGTGCGGGGCATGGTGCTCGGCTCGGTCAGTCAGCACCTGCTGCACCACTCGGCCTGCACCGTGGCCGTCGTCCGGAAACTCCCCGGAGCCTGACCACGCCGCCGCCCGGGCCGGATCCGCACTCGCGGGTCCGGCCCGGGCGTGTTGCGCTCTTGTTCGGCCCGGGCATGTTGCACGCGGGCGGGACCAGCAGCGGTCTCCCGGTCCCGTGCCGGGCCCCACCGGCGACCGGAGATCACCGCTAGGCTCCGGGCCACCGCGCTCGGCCGCGATCCCGACAGGAGCAACTTGATGAACCAGGTCCCGGATGCTTCCCCGCTTCCGTTCCCCGTGACCGCCTCGCATCCGGACGTGTGGCGGTACGACGACGCGACCGCGACGGTGACCGCCGCCGCACCGGCCCACACCGACCTGTACATCAATCCCGGCGGCGCCGATGCCGGGGACGCCGAGACCATGCTGACCGCCGCCACTCTGCTCGGGCTGCCACCCGGCGGCGACTTCCAGTTCAGTGCGCGGATCAGCGTCGACTTCCGGGCCCAGTACGACGCCGGGGTCCTGCTGCTGTGGGCCGACGAGCAGCACTGGGGGAAGTTCTGCTTCGAGTTCTCCCCGTCCTCGGCGCCCATGGTCGTCTCCGTCGTGACCCGGGGCGTCTCCGACGACGCCAACGCCTTCACCGTCGAGGGCCACGTCATCTGGCTGCGCGTCTCCCGCATCGACCGGGCCTATGCCTACCACGCCTCGCTCGACGGCACGACCTGGCAGCTGATCCGCGTGTTCCACCTCGGCGACGACCTCACCGGCCACCGGATCGGCTTCGAGGCCCAGTCACCCACCGGCGACGGGTGCACCGTGACCTTCGATCAGGTCAGTTTCACCTCCGACCGGCTGACGGAGCTGCGCGACGGCTCATGACCGCGTCACTGGACGGGTCCGATCAGGACAGCATCCGCATGGGTGGGCGGGCCACCTGCTCGAGGTCGGCCGCGCCGACGGTCAGCGCCTTGTAGGCGAGCACGGCCAGCGCCCGGGCGGTGGCCGGGTCGTCGCCGTCCTGGCCGGACGACGGCCTGCGCTCGTCGGCTTGCTCGGTGATGGTGATCTCGACCGTCCAGGTACGCGCGTGCGCCATGACGGCACCTCCCTCGGGCGATGCGGCGACCATGAATGCCCGGCCCTTCGGCAAGCCCGGCAGGACGCCACCCTCACCCCATCTCAGCGCCGGGAGGGGCGGCTCAGGCAGTGCCATTGGTCCCGAGTCGCGCCGCTCAGCTTCCCATCGACCGTGGGTCGCCGCGCCGTCCCCGGCCAGGACAGGTCTTCCGCCCCTGCCGCAGGGCCGGGCCCGGCGGGACCATGGGCGGAGAACCTCTGGAAGGGACCGAGGCCATGATGTACGGAAACGGCATGGGTGCCGGCTGGACCCTGATGATATTCGCCGTCGTTCTGCCCGCGCTGCTGCTCACCGCGGGACTGATCGCCGCCCAACTGTGGCGCCACCCGGCCGAGCGGCTCCTCGCCGCCCGCTTCGCCCGGGGCGAGATCCAGACCGAGGAGTACGAACAGCGCCTGCACACCTTGCGCGCCGGCTCTCGCTGACGACGCCCGCACGGTCAGGCCGGGTACGCGGACGGCTCGATCAGAGGAAGGCGGAGGGTGATGGTGAGAGGAGGCGGCGATGACCAGCGGAGTGTCGGTGTACTGGCTGCCCCTCGGCGCCGGCGGGCACGTCGTGCGCTGGAACGGCCGGCTCTACGAGGCGTTCGCGGCCCGGCGCGATCATCGGCCGGCTGCCGATCTCTACCACTGCGCCCTCGAGGTCGTCGTGGGCACTGATCGCTACGTCATCGAGATGGCACCGGTCTGGGCGACCGGCGCCACCGGCCGCGGCGTCGTTCTGCGAGGTCCGGTCGGGTTGCGCCGGCTGGGCCGGTTCAGCGCCTTCCGGTATGAGGTCCGGCGGTGGCGTGACGGCGTCATTTCCGACGCCGCCGAGGCCGTCGACAGCCCGTACCCGATAAGCGACGATCTCGCCCGCGCGCGGCACCTTCTCGATCTCGTACCGCAGGCGCCGCCGGTCACCTGGGGGCGGGACGAGCTCGGCACCGGTGACATGTGGAACTCCAACTCGCTGGTCGCCTGGCTGCTGGCCCGCAGCGGGCACGACATGACGAAGATCCGGCCACCGGCCGGGGGCCGGCTCCCCGGCTGGCGGGCCGGTCTGGTCCTGGCCGCCCGGCAGACCTCGACCGCACCGCGAAAATCCACCACAGCGTGCCGAGGATGTCAGCTGACCACGAAGCTTGTGACCGACGACCGCCCGTAGGAGCGGATCACGATCTCGTACGCCCACACCCGGTTGCCCCACTTCGGGAAGTGCCAGCCCTGCGGCGGCCGGGTGATGCCCTGGACGGCCCCGGACAGCCGGCCTGTCGTGGTGATGCCGAGCCGGCGGCCGTCCGGGTGGGCGAAGGTCAGCTTCGTGCCGTTCGGCGGCGCCGACACGAGCGTCCACGCCGGGTCGAGGTGGAAGTACTGCCGCCACAGGTTCTTGGCCGGGAACGAGTCGCTGACCTTCATCGTCCGGGTGTCGCGGTTGACGTTGACGCCGCGGGTGTGGCTGATTCCGAACATGGTGTCCTGCACCGTCCAGTTGTGCGCCGGACCCTGGATCACGCTTGCCGTCACCTTGCCGCCGGCGCTGGTCACGGTGCCGCCGTCGGGCAGCGCCACGTTGTGACTGTTGGCCGACAGTTGATAGGCGCGGTAGTTGTCGGCGGCGTCGTAGCTGAACCGGCCCGGGCCGACCAGCACCCGTACGCCCGCCGCGGTGAACGTCACGCCGCCGGCCCGGTCGTGCTGGCCGTGTGCCCGCCGGGCCGGGCCGTACCGCAGGCTGTAGTAGACGGTCTGCGGATCCGTCCACGACCAGCGGCCGACAGCCCAGCCGGTCTGGTCGTCCCGCAGCACCCGGGGCGTGCTCAGGGTCGTCGCGGCGCCGCGGATCTCGTCGGAGTCGCCCACCTGCACGATCACGCCGTCGGGCTCGGTCAGCCACTGGTACGCGGTGCGGGCCTTCCCGACCAGCATGTCGACGGTGGCCGCCGCGGCCTCCGATCCGGGCGTGTCCGCGAGCACCGGCACCGCGTTGGCCCACAGGGTGGTGTTGACCCCCTGATACATCGACGACTGCTCGTAGGAGAGGCCACGGGCGGAGAAGGACTGCGGTGCCTCGCTGGTCATCCGCCTGACGGCGGTGGTCTTCCACGACGGTACGGCCAGCAGATCACTGCCCCGGGCGAGTTGCAGGTTCGCCATCAGGCCGTGGTTGTGCACCGAGAAGTTGGGCGGGCCGTAGTACCTCGGACCGAGCAGGACCCGGGCGTCCGCGGTCATGCCGGGCCGCAGCAGCTCCGAGGCGCTCAGGGCGTACAGGCAGTTCTCCGTCTCCAGGCGCCGCAGCGCCGTGCCCTCGTCCCAGCCGTAGTTGTTGTTGCCGGGGTCCGGGTTCTGGCGGTGGAAGGCGACCGCCTGGGCGACCAGCGCGGCCAGCGACTGCGCCTGGCCGTCGATCGCCGGAGCGCCGGTTTGCGCCTCGGCACGGCCACCTGGCGGATGGAGGCTGGCGGGCCCCTGGGTTACCTCGCCGGGCGGCGTCCGCTGCTGACCCTGACGCTCACCGACTTCCGGCTCCGCTTCGGCGCCGCGGCTCCGGCCCCGGCCGCCACCTGGCCCTGACCACATCAGGACTGCCCGGCCCGGCTGGCCGCGCGGAAGTCACCCAGACGCAGGCGGGCCGTGCGGCGGCGGTACTCCCCCGCCATCCCGGGCCAGTTGGTGACGATCCGGCCGCTCGGCGTGCGGTACCAGCTGCTGCACGCGGTCCAGACGCTGCCGGCCAGGCGGGACTGCAGCTCGGCGTCGTAGGCGGCGGCCACCTCCGGGCGTACGTCCAGGGGCTGCGCACCGGCGGCGAGGGCCCGTACGGCCTGCACGATGTAGCGGGCCTGGGACTCGTGGAAGTAGACCACCGAGGTGTTGCCGGTGTTCGTGTTCGGCCCGTAGACCAGGAACATGTTGGGGAAGCCGGGCACGGCCATCCCCAGGTACGCGTGCGCGCCGTCCCGCCACACCTCGTCGAGCCCGGCGCCGCCACGGCCGGTGACCCGCATCGGCGTCAGGAACTCGGTGGCCGCGAAGCCGGTGCCGTACACCAGCACGTCACAGGGGTGCTCGACCCCGTCGGTGGTACGGATCCCGGTCGGGGTCACCGACTCGATGGGCGTGGTCACCAGGTCGACGTCCGGGCGGGCCAGGGTGGGCAGCCAGGCGCTGGTGAAGAGCACCCGCTTGCAGCCCATCGGCTCGTCCGGCGTGACCTGCGCGCGCAACCGCGGGTCCCGGACCTGCCACCAGCGCTGGGTGCGTGAGGCTGTCCGCAGAAACGCGCCGGCGACCCGGTTGCCGAGCACGGCCGCGCCGGTGAACACGGTCATCGCCCAGGTGCCGGCGCGCGGCGGTCGCATCAGCGCGGGCACCCGGCGGTACAGGGCCCGGCGCAGCGCGCTGTAGCGGCGGTCCGGCTTGGGCAGCGTCCACGGTGCACTGCGCTGGAAGACGATGACCCGGGCGGCCGTACCGGCGATCGCGGGAACGAGCTGGATGGCGCTGGCGCCGGTCCCGACGACCGCGACCCGCCGGCCGTCGATCCGCAGCGCGGGATCCCAGCGGGCGGTGTGCAACGCCGGGCCGCGGAACTGCCCGGCACCGGGCAGCAACGGAATGACGGGCCGGGACAACTGCCCGACCGCGGGTACGAGCACATCGGCGACAACCTCGGTGCCGTCCGCGATCGCCAGCCGCCAGCAGGAGCGCTGCTCGTCCCATTCGGCCCCGGTGACCTCGGCGCCCAGCCGCAGGTGCGGGGTCAGGCCCAGCTCGGTGACGCACCGGTGCAGGTAGGCCAGGATCTCCGAGTGCGGCGGGAAACGCCGCGACCAGTCCGGATTCGGGGCGAAGGAGAACGAATAGAGCGGGGCGGGAACATCACAGGCGCATCCCGGGTACGCGTTGTCCCGCCACACCCCGCCCAGCCGGTCGGCCTTCTCCAGCAGCACGAAGTCGTGGAAACCGGCTTTGCGCAACGCCGCGGCGGCAGCCACCCCACCGAAGCCGGCGCCGATGATCGCGATCCGGGGTGGCACTCACTTCTCCGCGTACAGGGCGTCGATGCGGTCGGCGTAGGCGCTCAGGACCTGGCGTCGCCGTACCTTCATGGTCGGGGTGACCAGGGCGCCACCCGGCGGCCAGGCCTCGGCCAGGATCTCGAAGGCCCGGACCTGCTCGGCCCGCGACAACGTCGCGTTGGCCGCCCGCATCCCGGCCGCGACCGCGGCCGCCGCGTCGTCGCCCGCCTCCGGATCCAGCACCAGCAGAGCCACCAGGTACGGCCGGGCGTCGCCCACGACCACAGCCTGCGCGACCTGCGGGCAGTGCGCCTTGATGGCCAGCTCGACCAGCGCCGGGGCGACGTTCTCACCGCCGGAGGTGATCAGCAGCTCCTTCTTACGGTCGATGATGATCAGATAGCCGTCGCCGTCCATCACGGCGATGTCGCCGGTGGACAGCCACCCGTCGGCGTCGAGCACGACGCCGGTGTCCTCCGGCCGGTCCCGGTAGCCGCGCATCATCATCGGGCCACGGACCAGCAGCTCACCGTCGGCGGCCAGGCGGACCTCGACGCCGGGCAGCGGCAGCCCCACCGTGCCGGGCCGGATGGCGTCCGGCGGGTTCATCGTGGCCATGCCGGAGAGCTCGGACATGCCCCAGGCCTCGCTGAGCGGTACGCCGAGCGCGTTGACGAACTCCACCACCCAGCGCGGGGCGGGCGCCGCGGCGGTGATGGCCAGCCGAACCTGGTCGAGACCGAGCCGGGCCCGCACGGCGCTCAGCGCCCGCTCGTCGACCATCCGGTACGCCGCGGCGAGTTCGGCCGGCACCTCGCCGGAGCGTTCGGCCTGGTGGTAGCGGTGGCCGATGTCGACCGCCTGAGCCAGCTCGGGCATGCTCCTGACCCCGGCGACCAGCCGTTGCCAGACCTGCGGCACGCCGCCGAACAGGGTCGGCCGCACGTCCCGCAGGGCGGCGAGGATCTCGCGCGGGTCGGCGAGCGTGGTGACCTCGGTGCCGGTCCAGGTGTGCAGGTAATGGTTGGCCCAGCGGTCGGCTATGTGCGCGGACGGGAGGAAGGAGACGAGCCGGTCGCCGGCGCGCATGCCGAGCAGGGATGCGCTGGCGGTGGCCATGGCGACCATGCCGGCGTGGGTGATCTCCACACCCTTGGGGGCGCCGGTGGTGCCGGAGGTGTAGACGAGGGTCAGCAGGTCATCGGGGCGGACCGCCTGCCAGGAGGTCTCGAGGTCGAAATCGGGCCGGCCGCCGGCGATGAGGTCGTCCAGAGTGAAGTCCGCGGCCTCCCCGTCGAGCACGATGACGTGGGGTGGTTTCTGCGGCTCCTGCTGCCCGGCCCGCTCCTGCTGCCCGGGGTGCCGGTCGTGCTCCCGCTCTTCGGCGGCGTACCGCGCCGGGATGGGGGCTGTGCTGCTGGTCAGCAGGCCGGCGAGGCGGCGCTCGGTGATCACGATCCGGGCGCCGGAGACGGTCAGCAGGTGGTTGATCTGCTCCGGCGAGGAGCTGTGATAGCAGGAGAACGGGACCGCGCCGAGGTGCTGGGCGGCGGTGTCGACGAGGTGGAACTCGGGGCGGTTGGTGAGCAGCAGGGCGACGGTGTCACCGCGGCGGACACCCAGGGCCGCGAGCCCGGCGGCGATGGCGCGCACCTGGGCGGCGTACTGGGACCAGGTGTAGGAGGTGGTCCCGCCGACCGTCCGCAGGGCGACGGCGTCGGGCATGCGCCGCACGGTGGCCTGGAAAGCGGCACACATGGTGGTGGGAACGGGCGTGGAGGTGGCGGTGCCACCCGGGGTGGCCGTCATGGTGCCGAACGTTAGCAACCTGTTGACAGGTTGCCAATAGGCTCAGCGGTCGGGCGTGACAACGGTCGGAATGACCTGCTCCACGATGGCCAGCAACGTCGTCGCGAGCAGTAGATGCACCTGGGCGCGGGTCAAGGCGTCCCGGTTGAGCCACTCCTTGGCGGTGGCGGTGGCCATGCCGACATAGGCCCGGATCATGCCGCGCAGTTCTTCCCGATGCTCGGCAACCTCGGCCAGACCGACCGCGATCAGCACATACTCGGCGGCGGTGTCCTCGGCCTCGGCCAGCACCCGCTCCACATCGACATCCCGCCCGGTGCCGGCCGCGGTCGCGGCGGCGAGCCACGAGGTGCTGTGCCGGGAGACGACGTCGAGGAACCACGACACGCTGGCGTCGACCCGGGTGCGCAGATCGCCGGCGGGCAGGCCCTGCACCGCAACCTCGGGGATGGTCAGCATGACCCGGATGACCTCGAGATAAAGGTCCTTCTTGGTGCCGAAGTAGTGGTTGATCAAACCTCGCGCAACCCCGGCCGCGCGGGCGATGTCGGTGGTGGAAACCTCGGCGTAGGGACGCTCACCGAAAAGCCGGACCGCACAGGCGAGAATCTGCCCGCGGCGGACGTCCGGCTCCAGGCGTCTTCGGGTCTGCGCTGCGTCGACACTCACTGGCCGACCTTATCCGCCGGGTGCACACGTTGCCGCAGGCACGGCAGCCGACCACGCCACTCCGCCGCCGCTCACCCCGCAACCGCACTCAGCCCAAACGCAACGCCGCCGGAGCCGAAGCCGGCACAGCCGGATGTCGCGGCGCGACCGGAGCCACCCGCGCGTAAGGCGCCCCCACCGCCGGCCGCGGATCCGCCTCCCCCACATTGGGCCACAACGCCACCGCCCGTTCCGCCAGCGCAGTGATGGTCAGCGAGGGATTGACCCCCAGATTCGCCGCGACCACCGACCCGTCGATCACGTGCAGGCCCGGGTGTCCGTACAGGCGTTGGTAGGGATCGACCACCCCCGTCGCCGGGCCGGCGCCGATTGCGCAGCCACCGATGAAGTGGCCGGTCACCGGCCGGCCGATCAGCTCGGTCACCGCACCCAGCGGCACCCCGTCGATCTTCTCGGCGACGCGGCGGGCGACGTCGTGCGCGGCCGGCACCCAGGCCGGGTTCGGCGAGCCGACGCCGGGCCGGGTGGTCAGCCGCCGCCGGCCGAGCACCGACCGGGCGGTGTGCACAGTGACCGAATTGTCCAGTGGCTGCATCGCGAGCAGCACGATCGTCTGCTGCGACCAGCGCCGGGGTACCGCCAGCAGTCGCAGGTCGCGCCAGCCGCGGGCGAGCTGGCGCAGGCCCGCCACCCAGCGCCGGCCGCCGCCGGTGTCGTCCACGAGTACGGTCGCGAGCAGGGCGAGCAGGTTGCTGCCGCGGCCGTAGCGGACCGGTTCGACGTGGGTGACCGGGTCCGGGTGGATGGACGAGGTGATGGCGACGCCGCGGCTCACGTCGAGGTCACGGCGGCGGGTGCGGGCGCCCAGGATGGACTCGGAGTTGGTGCGGCTCAGTTCGCCGAGCCGCGGTGAGATCGCGGGCAGCAGGCCACGGTCGCGCATCCGGTGCAGCAGGCGCTGGGTGCCGAGCGCGCCGGCGGCGAAGACCACCTGCGATCTGTCTCGCCCAATATCTGATGCGCGCCGGCATCGATGTGCACGTCTACGAGCGCGACCCCGGCTCCTTCGTCCGACAGCAGGGCTACCGCATC
>NZ_JBEZGQ010000179.1:0-11508 GCF_040650095.1 Actinoplanes sp. NPDC048791
GCACACTGGTCCAGCGCTCCAGCATTGGGTCACCCACCACGGAGATCAACGCGGCCGCGTCGTCGTCGTGCCACGGCCGCAGCGTCAGGCCCGCCACCGGCTCCGGGTCGTTCACGACGGGGTCAGGCCACGCTCGGCGGCACTGCGCTCGACACAGAACTCGTTGCCTTCCGGGTCCCGCATGGTGACCCACCCCATCCCGTCGGGGGTGCGGTGATCCTCGTAGACGGTCGCGCCCGCCGCCAGCAGCCGCTGCACGGTCTCGTCGCGGGTGCCGGCCGGCGGCTGGATGTCCAGGTGCACCCGGTTCTTGCCGGCCTTGTCGTCCGGCACCCGGATGAACAGCAGACCGGGCGCGTCCGGCACCGGCGCGGTGATCAGCACCTCGTCGTCGTCGGGCTCCTCGTCCGGCAGGTAGCCGGTGACCTCGATCCAGAACCGGGCCAGCGCGTGCGGGTCATGGGCGTCGATCGTGATGTGACGCACCGGGTTCAGCGACATTCCTCACGCCCCGCTCAGGTGGGTCTCGATGGCCTCGACCACCAGGGCGTGGTCGTCGGCCTGCGGCAGCCCCGACACCGTCACCACGCCGACCACGCCCACGTCCGGCACCCGCACCGGGAACGCCCCGCCGTGCGCGGCATAGTCGGCCGGGTCGACGCCGTACTTGGCGTCCAGCGCGTCGCCCTTGGCCGCCAGCCGCCGTCCGACCAGGAACGACGACGCAGCGAAACGCTCCACCACGCGCACCTTGCGGGCGATCCACACGTCGTTGTCGGCCGTGCTGCCCGGCAGCGCCGCGTGGAACAGCTGCTGCGTGCCCCGGCGGATGTCCACCGCCACCGGCAGCTCCCGGGTCGTGGCCAGGTCGACCAGCAGGCTGCCCAGGTGCCACGCGTCGGCGTTGTCGAACCGGGCGAACGTCAGGCGCTGCTCCTGCTCCTCGAGCCGGGAGATGAGATCGTCGTCGGTCATGGCGCCCATTGTCCGGCAAAGATCACCTCTCCGGCAAAGATCACCCGCGACCACGGCTGCGCCGCAGCCAGATCCCCAGCGACCCCAGGATCACGAACACCGTCATGGCACAGCACACCGCTTTGAACACAGCCCCCACCCCTCATCCCGGCTAAGGTCTTACCCCGTGCGCCTGGCCACCTTCAACCTGCTGCACGGCCGGTCCCTGTCCGACGGCAACGTACACGCCGACCGGGTCGCCGCCGCCGTCGCCGACCTCGACGTCGACGTGCTGGGCCTGCAGGAGGTCGACCGCGCCCAGCCCCGCAGCGGCCTGCTCGACCTGACCGCCATCGCCGCCGAGGCCATGGGCGCACCCGCACACCGCTTCGCCGCGGCCGTCGTGGGCACCCCGGGGGAGAAGTGGCAGCCCTGGCGCTCCGACGACGACAACGCCCACCCCCTGTACGGCATCGCCCTGGTCAGCCGCTGGCCCGTGCTGCGCTGGCAGATCACCCAGCTGCCCGCCGCGCCGGTGCGTTCCCCGGTGTGGATCCCCGGCCCGGGCGGCGGACTCATGATGCTCAAGGACGAGCCGCGGGTGCTCATCGCCGCCGTCATCGACGCCCCCACCGGCCCGATGACCGTGGCCAACACCCACCTGTCGTTCGTCCCCGGCTGGAACGTGCGCCAGCTGCGCGCCGCCGTCCGCGCCCTGCGCGGCCTGCCGGCACCGCGGGTCCTGCTCGGCGACCTCAACATGCCCTCCGGCCCGGTACGCGCGTTCTCCGGCTGGCGCCCCCTGGCCCGCAAGGCCACCTACCCCAGCCCGGCCCCGCGCGCGCAACTCGACCACATCCTGGCCGACCCGCGCGGCGCCGGCCTGCTCGGGCCCGTACTGCAGGTCCGCACCCCCGCCGTGGGCGTCTCCGACCACCGGCCCCTGGTCGTGCACCTGGACCCGCCACCGGCCGACTGAGCCCCGCCGGCTCCTCACCGCGATGACCGCTGAGACGACGCTCACGCACAGATTAGTTGTGCACAATTAAATAGCGCACTACCGTTCATCGCATGGCAGGCACCGACACCACCACCGGACTCGAGCAGATGATCTGCTTCGAACTCCACGCCGCCTCCCGCGCCATGACCGGCCTCTACCGCCCCGCCCTCGACGCCCTCGGGCTCACCTACCCCCAATACATCGCCCTACGCGTCATCTGGCACCGCGGCCGGCTCACCGTGCGCGACCTCGGCACCGCCCTGCACCTCGACAGCGGCACCCTCTCGCCCCTGCTCAAACGCCTCGAACACCAAGGCCTCATCCAGCGCGAACGCGGCACCGACGACGAACGCACCGTCTGGATCAGCCCCACCGCAGCCGGCGCCGCCCTCGAACAACGAGCCGCGGACATCCCCGAACGCCTCGCCTGCGCCCTCGACCTCACCATCGAGGAATTCACCCAACTGCACCACCTGCTCAGCCGCATCCGCGACACAGCAGCCGCCACCAGCACCATCTAGGCAAGGAGAGCCCCAACCATGAGCGCTGTCTACACCGCCTCAGCCACCGCCACCGGCGACGGACGCGGCGGACACACCCGCTCCAGCGACGGCGTCCTCGACCTCGACCTCGCCGTCCCCAAGGAGATGGGCGGACCCGGCGGCCACCTCACCAACCCCGAACAACTCTTCGCCGCCGGCTACGCCGCCTGCTTCCACAGCGCCCTCAAACTCGTCGCCGCCAAGCAGAAGATCACCCTCACCGACACCGCCATCACCGTCGACGTCGGCATCGGCCCCAACGGCCAGGGCAGCTTCGGCCTCACCATCGCCATCGAAGCCGAACTCCCCGGCCTCGACGAGACCACCGCCCGCGGCCTGCTCGACGCCGCCCACCAGGTCTGCCCGTACAGCAACGCCACCCGCGGCAACGTCGACGTCACCCTGACGGTGGCCTGACATGACCCACCTCACCGCAGCCCCAGGCGTCGAACTGCACTACGAAGACTTCGGCACCGGCAACCCCGTCGTCCTCATCCACGGCTGGCCCCTGTCCAGCCGCAGCTGGGAAGCCCAGATCCCGGCCCTGATCGCCGACGGCCACCGCGTCATCACCTACGACCGCCGCGGCTTCGGCGCCAGCACCCAGACCTGGGACGGCTACGACTACGACACCTTCGCCGCCGACCTCGACGCCCTGCTGCGCCACCTCGACCTGCGCGACGTCACCCTCGTCGGCTTCTCCATGGGCGGCGGCGAAGTAGCCCGCTACCTCGGCACCTACGGCAGCGACCGGATCGCCAAAGCCGTCTTCGCCGGCGCCGTCCCGCCGTACCTCTACAAGAGCGACGACAACCCCGACGGCGCCCTCGACGACGCCACCCTCAAAAGCTTCCAGCAAGGCGTCACCACCGACCGCATCGCCTTCGTCGACGGCTTCGCCACCGGCTTCTTCACCGCCGGCACCACCCTGAAAGTCAGCGACTCCCAGGTCCGCTACGCCCAGGAACTCGCCCACATCGCCTCACCCAAGGGCACCCTCGACTGCATCGCCGCCTTCGGCCTCACCGACTTCCGCGGCGACCTCGCCAAGATCGACGTACCCACCCTGATCATCCACGGCGACAGCGACGCCATCGTGCCCTTCGAACACAGCGGCAAACGCACCCACGAAGCCATCGCGGGCAGCCGGCTCGTCGTCATCAAGGACGGCCCCCACGGCATCAACGCCAGCCACCCCGCCGAGTTCAACGAAGCCCTGCTCAGCTTCCTGAACAGCTAACCGGCCAGCTCACCCAGCGCGCGGTTGGTGCGGTTCGCCCGCACCGCCGCGCGCTGCTGCGCCGCCGTCACCTCGATGTAACCCTGCGACGTCGTCAACGACGCATGCCCCAGCAACCGCATGATCTCCGAAGCATTCGCCCCGTCCTCCGCCAGCCGCGTCGCGAACGTATGCCGCAACGCATGCAACTGCGCACCCCGCGGCACCCGATCCGTGATCCCCGCCCGCCGGTAACAGGACTCCACCAGATACTGCAACCCACCCCGCTTGAGCGGCGCGCCCTTACGATCCAGCAGCAGCGGATCACCAGGCCGCAACCGCCCGAACCGCACCCGCCGGCTGTCCAGATACCGCTCGACGACAGCATCCAGCTCCGGCTCGATCGGCACCGTCCGCGGCCGGCCACCCTTGCCGGCGACCTCGACCCGCCGCTCACCCGGACGCCCCAGCACCGAACCCGCCTTCAACGCCAGCAGCTCCGACAACCGCAGCCCGGCACACAGCGCCAAAGCCAGGACCATGACGTCGCGCTCCGGCCACGGGTCGCGCTGGCGCTCGTCAGGCTGGTTGACCGCCTGCAGAAGCTGCTCCGGGGTGTCCTCACCACGCAGCGGCTTGGGGGAGGGGACCGCCATTCTGGGCTTGCCGACGGCAGGCATCGGATTCCCGGCGACGACGCCGTCCACGACCAGGAAGCCGAAGAACGAGTTCCAGCTGGACCAGCACCGATAGACCGAGGCGGGGGCCCGCCCGGCGGCGAAGGTGGCGAAGGCGGCCCGCAGAGACTTGGGGGAGAGGTCACTCAGAGTGACGTCTTCGCCGATGAGCCGCAGGACGGTGGTGAGATCCCGGCGGTAGGCCATCAGGGTGTGCTCGGACGGCTTCCGCACGGCTCTTGCGCCGAGGAAGTCTTCTATGAGAGTTTCTACCTTGATGTCTTGTTCGTCCTGCATAAGGAATATTATGCAGGAAATACCGTCTTGGTGGGGTCCCGTCGCTGGTCGGGTTTCAGCCGAGACCGGCTTCGGGTGGGATCTTGTTGTAAGGGTTTTGTTTGTCGCAGCGGCTGCACTGCAGGAACGGCTGGCCGTCCTCGGTGGAGTGCCTGGTCCATTTGTGCCAGCCGAGCCGGCACGTCCACGGCTTGCTCATGGCGGTGACGCTACGCCCGGAGAAAGATCGCCTGCGTCCGCTGGGCGGTCCGCCGCCGGCAGCCTTTCCGGTACGCCGTGAGCGCCCGGTTTCGCTGAACCCGCGCCCCGTTCCTGGCGACGCTGACCCCGACGCCGGGAGCGCCCGGTTTCGCTCGACCGTTCCTGGCGACGCTGACTCCGACGCGGTGCTGGGTCATCCGTGGGTCAGCCGCGTCCGCCTTTCCTGCCGACGATCTTCCGCCGGGAACGCCGGATTCCGCGGCCGATCCCGTCCGTCGTGTGCCGCCGGCGATCTTGAGGCCGGGCGCACGACGGGAGTTTGCTGACGGCGTCTCGCTGTGTGCCGGGGCGCGGGTTCAGCAGCCGGTTCCACCAGACGGGTTCTCCTGAGATTTCGCTTCGTGGCCAGCCGCCGTTTCAGGCTCTCCGACCCCTCTTCCACGCTCAGGTTGACATAATGTCAATTATCGACCAGACGACCGTGAGCGAATCTGGTCGATGGACCGCTGGAATCCGGCCCCGCTTCGCGCCCCGCCCCGAAGGCGCGCCGGATGCCCGATCGCCGTGATCTTCTCGGTCACGACTCATCAGCCCTCGCGGGCTGACACAACGCGCCCGCGAAACAGCATCCGGCCCGCCGACTTCTCCGCCGCCATCAGCGAGCCCGTGCCCCCTGCTAGACCGGTCCACGGCCGTCGGGCGCTTCCATGACCCGGACGCTGGAGTCCCGGTCACTTCAGGGCGGCGGCTGCCGAGGTGGACCCGGACGCTGCGCCCGCGAGACGGCATTCGGCCTGCGTCGATGACCCGGATGCTGGAGTCCTGGTCACGTCAGGGCGGCGGCTGCCGAGGTGATCTGGGACGGTAAGGCCGTGACCGCTTCCGCGTTCGAGGTCTCTCACGACGTCGAGACCATCCCGGTGCCACAGCTGCTGGAGTTGTTCGCCTCGGCGTGGTGGGCGGCCGGCCGCACGGAGACCGAGACCCGCGACCTTCTCGCCGGGTCTGATGTCGTGGTGAGCGTGACCGACAGGTCGTCGGGACGGTTGGTCGGTTTCGCCCGGGTGCTGACCGACCGCACACAGCTGGCGCTGATCCTTGATGTCGTCGCGGCCCCCGACGTTCGAGGTGTCGGCATCGGCGCGATGATCATGGACGCGGTGCTGGCCCATCCGTGGGTCGGCCGCGTCCGGAGCGTCGAGCTGGTCTGTCAGCCGGACCTGGTTGCGTTCTACCGTCGGTGGGGTTTCACCGATGAGGTCGGGCAGTCCCGCCTCATGCGCAGGTCTGCTTGACCTTGACCGCTCCCCTGGGCCGGCGTTCGGGTCAGCTTCCGACGTAGGCGGCGAGGTGTTCGCCGGTCAGTGTCGATTTCGCAGCTACCAGGTCCGCCGGGGTGCCTTCGTAGACGATCTGGCCGCCGTCGTGGCCTGCTCCGGGGCCGAGGTCGATGATCCAGTCGGCGTGGGCCATGACTGCCTGGTGGTGTTCGATCACGATGACCGATTTGCCGGAGTCGACGAGGCGGTCGAGGAGCGCGAGGAGCTGTTCGACGTCGGCGAGGTGCAGGCCGGTTGTCGGCTCGTCGAGGACGTACGTGCCGCCGGTGCCGCCCATGTGGGTGGCGAGCTTGAGGCGTTGCCTTTCGCCGCCGGACAGGGTGGTCAGGGGCTGGCCGACGCTGAGGTAGCCGAGGCCGACGTCGGTGAGGCGTTGCAGGATGGCGTGGGCGGCGGGGATGCGGGCCTCCCCCGTGCTGAAGAATTCTTCGGCTTCGGTTACTGACATGGTCAGGACCTGGCTGATGTCGCGGCCGCCGAGGTGGTATTCGAGGACGGCGGCCTGGAAGCGTTTGCCTTCGCATTCTTCGCAGGGGGTGGCGACGCCGGCCATCATGGCGAGGTCGGTGTAGATGACGCCGTTGCCGTTGCAGGTGGGGCAGGCGCCTTCGGAGTTGGCGCTGAACAGGGCGGGTTTGACGCCGTTGGCTTTGGCGAAGGCTTTGCGGATGGGTTCGAGCAGGCCGGTGTAGGTGGCGGGGTTGCTGCGGCGGGAGCCGCGGATGGCGCCCTGGTCGACGGAGATGACGCCGGCGCCGGGTGGGACCGAGCCGTGGATCAGGGAGCTCTTGCCGGAGCCGGCGACGCCGGTGACGACGCAGAGGACGCCCAGGGGGATGTCGACGTCGACGTCGCGGAGGTTGTTGGCGGTGGCGCCGCGGATTTCGAGGGTGCCGGTGGGTGTGCGGACTGTCTTCTTGAGGGTGGCGCGGTCTTCGAGGTGCTGGCCGGTGCTGGTGCCGCTGGTGCGCAGGCCGTCGACGGTGCCTTCGTAGCAGATGGTGCCGCCGGCGGTGCCGGCTCCGGGGCCGAGGTCGACGACGTGGTCGGCGATGACGATGGTCTCGGGTTTGTGTTCGACGACCAGGACGGTGTTGCCCTTGTCGCGCAGGCGCAGGAGCAGGTTGTTCATGCGTTCGATGTCGTGGGGGTGCAGGCCGATGGTGGGTTCGTCGAAGACGTAGGTGACGTCGGTGAGGGCGGAGCCGAGGTGGCGGATCATTTTGACGCGTTGGGCCTCGCCGCCGGAGAGGGTGCCGGAGGGGCGGTTGAGGGAGAGGTAGCCGAGGCCGATCTCGACGAAGGAGGTGAGGGTGTGGTGCAGGGAGGTGAGCAGGGGCGCGACGGAGGGTTCGGTGAGGTCGCCGACCCAGGTGGCGAGGTCGCTGATCTGCATGGCGCAGGCGTCGGCGATGCTGATGCCTTTGATCTTGGAGGAGCGGGCGGCTTCGCTGAGCCGGGTGCCGTCGCATTCGGGGCAGGCGGTGAAGGTCACGACCCGTTCGACGAAGGCGCGGACGTGGGGTTGCATGGCTTCGACGTCTTTGCTCAGCATCGACTTCTGGATCGATGGGATGAGCCCGGTGAAGGTGAGGTTGATGCCCTCGATCTTGACTTTGGTGGGTTCCTTGTAGAGCAGGTCCTGCAGTTCCTTCTTGGTGTACCGGCGGATCGGCTTGTCGGGGTCGAAGAAGCCGCAGCCGCGGTAGATGCGGCCGGACCAGCCGTCCATGCTGTAGCCGGGTACGGAGATGGCGCCCTCGTTGAGGGATTTGGTGTCGTCGTAGAGGGCGGACAGGTCGAAGTCGGTGACGGAGCCGCGGCCTTCGCAGCGGGGGCACATGCCGCCGGTGATGCTGAAGGTGCGGCGTTCCTTGACGGTCTGTCCGGCGCGTTCCATGGTGACGGCGCCGGCGCCGCTGATGGAGGCGACGTTGAAGGAGAACGCCTGGGGTGAGCCGATGTGGGGTTGGCCGAGGCGGCTGAACAGGATGCGCAGCATGGCGTTGGCGTCGGTGGCGGTGCCGACGGTGGAGCGGGGGTCGGCGCCGATGCGTTCCTGGTTGACGATGATGGCGGTGGTGAGGCCTTCGAGGACGTCGACGTCGGGGCGGGCCAGGGTCGGCATGAAGCCCTGCAGGAAGGCGCTGTAGGTCTCGTTGATGAGGCGCTGGGACTCGGCGGCGATGGTGCCGAAGACCAGGGAGCTCTTGCCGGAGCCGGAGACGCCGGTGAAGACGGTGAGTTCGCGTTTGGGGATCTCGATGCTGACGTCTTTGAGGTTGTTCACCCGGGCGCCCCGCACGCGGATCAGGTCGTGCCGTGTGGTGTTCTGCGGGCTCATGCGGGACTCCATCTGTGCGGGGCGGCCAGGGTGGGGCGACGGGGTGTGGTCAGCGCAGTTGCTGGATGCGGATCATGTTGCCGGCGGGGTCGCGCAGGGCGCAGTCGCGGATCCCGTACGGCTGTTCGGTGGGTTCCTGGACGATGTCGGCGTCGCCGGCCTGGAGGCGTCCGAAGGTGGCGTCGAGGTCCTTGGTGGCGAGGTTGATGCCGCCGTAGGTGCCTTTGGCCATCATCTCGGTGATGGTGCGGCGTTCGTCGTCGGTGGTGCCGGGGTCGACGGCCGGTGGGTGCAGGACGATGGAGGTGCCGGGTTGTTCCGGGGGGCCGACGGTGATCCAGCGCATCCCGTTGTAGCCGACGTCGTTGCGGACTTCGAAGCCGAGGGTGTCGCGGTAGAACGCCAGGGCGGCGTCGGGGTCGTTGTGCGGCAGGTAGCTGCTGTGGATGACGATGTCCATGCTGATCAGGCTAGGTGGGGTGCGGGGGCCGCGGCTTCTCGATTCCTGATCGGTCTGGTGATCTGCTTGCTCACGCAGGACGGCATCCCGGCGGTGGTGCCGGCGACCTCGCGCCGGTAGACGCTGGGTGGTACGCCGACGAGTTCGGTGAAGCGGGTGCTGAAGGTGCCCAGGGAGGAGCAGCCGACGGCGAAGCAGACGTCGGTGACGCTGAGGTCGCCGCGGCGCAGCATGGCCATGGCGCGTTCGATGCGCCGGGTCATCAGGTACGAGTACGGCGATTCGCCGTAGGCGAGTTTGAAGGCGCGGCTGAGGTGTCCGGCGGACATGTTGGCGCCGCGGGCGAGTGCTTCGACGTCGAGGGGCTGGGCGTAGTCGCGGTCGATGCGGTCGCGGACGCGGCGGAGCCGGGCGAGGTCGCTGAGGTGCTGCGCTGCGGCGGGTCGGCTGGTCACACGCGAAATCGTGCCATGCCGTGCTGTGGTTGCGTAGCCCGTCGGGGGTGAGGATGGGGTGATGGCGGAGGTGTCGTTGCCGGGTGGGTTTGTCGGTGGGGCGGTCCGGGTGGGGGCGACGGTGCGGAAGGCTCCCCCGGCGGATGCCGATTTTGTCCGGGGTCTGCTGGAGTTGTTCGCCGAGCGGGGCTGGGCGGGCGCGCCGCGGTTCCTCGGTGTTGATGATCGTGGGCGGCAGGTGTTGGGTTTTGTCGCTGGTGAGGTGCCGTGGGGTGATGGCGCTCCCCCGGTCGGTGAGGACGCGCTGGCGGCGGTGGCGGTTTTGGTGCGCGAGTTCCATGAGCTGACTGCGGGTTCGGTGCTGGCCGGCGATCAGGAGGTCGTGTGTCATCACGATCTGTCGCCGAAGAACACGGTGTTCCGGGGTGGGCGGCCGGTGGCGTTCATCGACTGGGACATCGCGGGGCCGGGGTCGCGGGTGCAGGACGTGGCTCATGTGTGCTGGCAGTTCGTGCCGTTGGGGCCGGCGGTCGCGGTCGGGGACGCGGCGCGGCGGGTACGGGTCGTCGCGGACGCGTACGGCTGGGGTGACCTGCCGTTGCTGGTGGAGACGGTGTTGTGGTGGCAGGACCGCTGCTGGCGGGGTATCGAGTCGGGGGCCGCGGCGGGGGTGCCGGCGATGCTGCGGTTGCGGGAGGCCGGGGTGGTCGAGGCGGTCCGGGCCGCGTACGCGTGGACCGCGGCGCACGCCGCCGAGCTGGGGAAGGCGCTTCCGGGGCAGCGTTAGGGTGTGGCGGTGACGGATCTCCGGCGGCTTTTCGACGATCTGGTGGGTTTGGAGATCGCGGTGTGGAACGCCGTGGACGCGCGGCTGAGCCGGGAGTGCGCGTTGCCGTTGGGGCAGTTCATGCCGATGCGGGTGGTGGCGGCGACGCCGGGGTGCCGGGTGCTGGACGTGTCGGCGCAGTTGCAGATCACCGTGGGGGCGGCGAGCAAGGTGGTGGACCGGGTCGAGGCGGCCGGTCATTGTGTGCGCCGGCCGAACCCGCAGGACCGGCGTTCGTCGTTGATCGCGTTGACGCCGTCGGGGTCGGCGGCGCTGGCGGCGGCCGATGTGGTGTTCGAGCGGGCGCTGGCGGAGCTGCTGGGCGGGGTGCTGTCGCCGGCGGCGCTGGCCCGGTTCGCGGACACGCTGGGCAAGGTGCGTGCCGCCCGCTGAGGCGAAAAGTGACGAGCATGTATGTTTCGGGGCATGATGCGGCATCGGGTCGTGCCGTTGCTGGTCGTGACGTCGGGGCTGTTCTCCGTGTTGCTGGCGGTGGCTGTGAACGTGGCCACGGGCGGGGTGCTGCCGGGGGCGCTGCGGCCGTACACGTGGATGGCCTGGCCTTTGGTGGGTCTGCTGGCTGTGGTGGGCGTCGCGCTGGGGTGGTGGCAGCAGCGGCTGGCCGAGCCGCAGCCGGGTCGCGCCTTGGCGGTGCTCCCCCACCCTCCGGCTGAGTTGCCGGCGGCTCCGGCGCTGGTCGGGCGGGGTGCGGAGCTGGCGGCGGTACGGGCGGCGGTCGAGGGCGGCTCGCAGCTGGTGGTGATCGCGGCCGCCCCGGGTACGGGTAAGTCGGCGCTGGCGTTGCGGGCCGCGCACGATGCCCGCGACAGTTATCCCGACGGTCAGCTGTTCGCCGCGTTGCGGGGTGCGTCGGCTGATCCGGTGCCGCCGGAGGCGGTGCTGGTGCGGTTCCTGCGGGCGCTGGGGCGTCCGGACGACGAGCTGCGCGGTGAGGTGGTGGAGCTGGCGGCCCGGTTCCGGTCGGTGGTCGCCGACCGGCGGGTGCTGGTGCTGCTCGACGACGCCCGTGACGCCGCCCAGGTGCGGTATCTGCTGCCCGGTGGGGCGCACAGCGTGGCGATCGTGACGAGCCGGCGGCTGCTGTCGGACCTGCTGGGCGCTTCGGTGCTGACGATCGGGGCGTTGGCGCCGGGGGCGGCGCTGGAGCTGCTGGCGACCGCGGCCGGCCCGGG
>NZ_JBEZGQ010000180.1:0-11467 GCF_040650095.1 Actinoplanes sp. NPDC048791
CCGGGGTGCCCCCCCCCAACCAAACCCCCCCCCCCCCTTGGGGGGGTGCCGGGGGGCCCTCCCCGCCCGGGGGCGCCAACCCCCCCCCCCACACCCCCTTGCTACTTGTTGACCAGCTCGGGATGCTTGGCCAGGTACGGCGCCGGGTCCCCGGCCGCCACCGCGCGCAGGAAGCCGCGTCCGGTCGCGGTGAGCTGTTCGCCGATGTAGCCGCCCCCGCTGTAGACGCCGTCACCGGGCAGGCCGACCAGGGTCAGGCTGCTGGGGGTGAGGTCGCGCAGCGCGTACGCGTACTCGATCGGGGTCCGCTGCCCGGAGAAGACCAGCGTGTCGCCCAGCGCGTCCAGCACCGCCTGCAGTTTGGCCTGGTCGGTCGCCAGACCGGCGTCCTCGGCCTTGGTGAGCAGCGCCTTGACGAGCTGCCGCTGGTGGCGCTGCCGGGTGTAGTCGCCGCCGGCGGTGTAGCGCTGGCGGGCGTAGTCGATGGCCTGCCAGCCGACCAGCTTGCGGGTGCCGGGCAGGTAGGTGGCCTGCGGGCCGACGTAGCCGCCACCGCCGGAGCGCAGCGTGCGCAGGCTGCCGTCGGGGCGGCGGTGCTGGGAGACGACCTTCTGGTCGATCTTGAGGGTGACGCCGCCGAGCGCGTCGGTGAGCTTGCTGAGGCCGGCGAAGGTCAGCACCGCGCCGGCGTCGAACTCCTTGATGCCGGTGTACTTGGAGATGGTCCGGGCGAGCAGTTCGTAGCCCTGCGCCACGTTCGCCTTGTCGGTGCCCTTGACCTTGGCGCCGTCGCTCATCGCCTCGGTGAGTTTGTGCCGTCCGCCGCCGTAGCCGTTCTTGGCGAACGCCGGCACGTCGACCCGCAGGTCCCGGGGCAGTGAGTAGAGGTAGCCCTTGCGCAGGTCGGCGTCGACGTGCAGCAGCATGATGGCGTCGGCGTGCGGCTGCCAGTCCGGGATCGTCGTGCGGGTGTCGACGCCGAGGATCAGCAGGTCGAGGGGGCCTTGCAGGTCGGCGCCGGGCGGTGGTGCGGGGCTTGCGGACGTCGGCGGCACCAGTGCCGGCGCCGAGCTGGGCGCAGCCACCGGATCGGGCTCGTCCGTGCCGCCGCGCAGGGCCACGACGATGCCCACGCCGGCCAGCAGCAGCACCACGACCACGCCGGCCGCGGCCCAGAGAAGCCTGTTAGTCCGCATGCTGGAACAGTAGGGGACGCTCACCACGTGCTCAATGCCTCGGTGATCTCGCGTGGTGGAACGGGGCATGGACATCGGCAAGATCGGCCGTACGCTGACCGCCGCGATTGCCGAGGCGGCGGTCGGACACGGGGAGGCACGTCCTAGATGAAGCACGTCACACGGCGGATAACCGTCGGGGCGCTGTCGGCCGTGGTGGTCGCGACGATGGCCGGGGTCACCACCTGGGCCCTCGCCGCCGAGACCCCCGCCGAGCTGCCGGTGCGGTTGATCGTCGGCACCAAGCTGGGCGCGGACACCGCGGCCCCGCTGCGCACCGTTTCCAGCATGGGCGTGCGAGCCCTGGACACCGCCGGCCCGGCCCAGCAGGCGATGGCCAGTCTGCGCGCGCACACCCTCGAGGTGTCCGCGGCGCGCAGCGCGAAGGTCATCGCGGCCCTGCGCAGCGACCCGGCCGTGGCGTACGTCGAGGTCGACCACGTGCGCAAGGTGTCCGACGTGACCCCGGACGACCCGATGTACACCGAGGGCCACCAGGGCGAGATCGACCAGGTGCGGCTGCCCGCGGCGTGGGAGACCACCACCGGGGACGCCGTCAAGATCGCCGTGCTGGACACCGGCGTGGCGAAGGTCGGCGACCTGACCGGCGCGGTCACCGGCGGCTGGAACTACGTCAGCAACAACAGCAACACCACCGACGACGCCGGCCACGGCACCACGGTCGCCTCGATCATCGCGGCCCGGGGCGACAACGGCGTCGGCATGGCCGGTGGCTGCTGGAGCTGCGTGATCCTGCCGGTCAAGGTGCTGGACCGCAACGGCAACGGCTACGACAGCGTGATCGCCAAGGGCATCGTGTACGCCGCCGACCAGGGCGCGAAGATCATCAACATGTCGCTCGGCGGCTCCGACTACAGCAAGGCCCTCTCCGACGCGGTCGCGTACGCGAACCGCAAGGGCGTGCTGGTCGTCGCCGCGGCGGGCAACGCCGGCAACACCTCCAGCCGCAACACCAAGATGTACCCGGCCGCCCTGACCGACGTGGTGGCCGTCGGCGCCACCGCCAAGGGTTCCGACGCCCGCGCCAGTTTCTCCAGCTACAACAAGTCGGGCGACTCCTGGGTCGACATGGCCGCCCCGGGCGTCATCACCGGCATGGACCGCTACGGCGTCTACCACACCGACCAGGAGGGCACCTCCTTCGCGGCGCCGATGGTCGCCGGTGCGGCCGGCCTGATCAAGACGGTGCACCCGGCGTACACGGGCTGGTCGTTGCAGCTCTCGCTGCTCTCCTCGGCCCGGCCGATCGGCAGCTGGAACAAGTTCGGCATGCTCGACGCGGCCAAGGCCCTGACCATCGCCACCGACGTCACGCCGCCGGCGATCACGGGCATGGCCCCGCGGGCCGGCTCGCTCAACCGGGCCACGATCACGGTCACCCCGCACGGCGTCGCGGACGGTGGGTCGCGGATCAGCAAGGTCAACCTGTACGCGGACGGCGTCTACAAGGCCCAGAGCTTCACCGCGCCGTACACGCTGAAGTACAACAGCGCCGGGCGCAACGGCACCGTGAAGCTGCAGCTGCGGGTCTACGACAAGGCCGGCAACGAGACCCGGTACGACCGCTCGATCGTGGTGGACAACGGGCTGCCGGCGGTCAAGATCACCAGCGCGCCGAAGAACAAGGCGAAGGTCAAGGGCACGGTACGGATCAAGGCCACCGCCTCCGACGCCAACGGGGTACGCCGGGTCGAGCTGCTGATCAACGGCAAGGTGAAGTCGCAGGACACCTCCTCGCCGTACGCGTTCTCGTTCACCGCGTCGAAGCAGCCGAACCCGATGAAGGTCCAGATCCGGGCGACCGACAACGCCGGCAACGTCAGGCTCGACACGGCCCGCACGTACACGCGCTGACCGTCCCTGATCGGAAGCCCTCGCCGGGCGCTCTCGGCGAGGGCTTCTCTGCTCCCGGAAAGCACCCGGACCGGTCCGACGGTTCGCCGCCTCGGCGCCGACCGTGGGGGCATGAATCTGCGCGCCTTGACTGTCGGTCTCCTGGTAGGTGGCATCGCCCTGACGGGCGGCAGCCCGGCCGTGGCGGCGCCGGTGGACGACGAGGCGCCGGTCTCGCTGATCGTCGGTCTGCGCACCGACGCCGACGTGGTCGGCACCCTGGAGCGCAGCGTCGACGTGGTGGCCAGTGAGCCGCTGGCCGGCGCGGTCACCGTCGACGTCCCGGCCGACCAGGTGGGCGAGGCCGCCGACGCGTTGCGCGCCGACCCGGCCGTCGCCTACGTGGAACGCGACCAGGTCGCCCGGATCGCCGCGGTGCGCCCGGACGATCCCGCGTTCGGCAACCAGTGGGGCGTCAAGAAGACGCACGTCGACATCGCTTGGGAGACCACCCGGGGTTCCGCCGCGATCGTCGTCGCGGTCGTGGACACCGGCGTGAAGGTGCTGCCGGACCTCGCCGGCCGGGTGCTGCCCGGTCGTGACTTCGTCAACAACGACAGCAACGCCACCGACGACCAGGGGCACGGCACCATGACCGCGGGCGTGATCGCGGCCCGCGGTGACAACCGCACCGGGATCGCCGGGATCTGCTGGACCTGCCAGATCCTGCCGGTGAAGGTGCTCAACGCCAAGGGCTCCGGCTCGTACAGCGACATCGCGCAGGGGGTGCGCTGGTCGGCCGACCAGGGCGCCGACATCATCAACCTCTCACTCGGCGGTGCCGCCGACAGCCGGCTGCTGCGGGACGCGGTGGCCTACGCGACCGGCAAGGGCGCGCTGGTGATCGCCGCCGCGGGCAACGACGGCAGTTCGGCCCCGCACTACCCGGCCGCCATCCCGGCCGCGCTGGCCGTGGGCGCCTCCACCTCCACCGACAGCCGCTACTCGTGGTCCAACTACGGCCGGAGCTGGGTCGACATCGCGGCACCGGGCTGCAACCCGGCGCAGGCGCGCAACGGCGTCGTCGGCAACTTCTGCGGTACGTCGTCGGCCACCCCGTTCATCTCCGGTGTCGCCGCCCTGCTCGCCTCGACCTCGCCCACCCCGACCGCGGCGGTCATCCGGACGGCGCTGACCACCTCGGCCCACGGCATCGCCGGCACCTGGATCCCGACGTCCTCCGGCCGGGTCGACGCGGCCGCCGCCCTGGCCTCGCTGCCGGTCACCGACGACTCGGTGCAGCCGGCCACGTCCTTCCTGACGCCCGGCGGCAACGCGCTGGTGCACGGGACGGTCACCGTGGCGGCGAGGGCGACCGACGACATCGGCATCGCCAAGGTGCAGCTGCTCGCCGACGGTGTCGTGGTGGGCACCGACCGGGTGGCGCCGTACAGCTTCTCGTGGAAGACCGGGGTGCGGCGCAAGGCCGTCACGCTCGGGCTGCGGGCGTACGACCGCGGCGGCAACGTGACCAGTGCCACCCGCCGGGTCACGGTCGACAACTGGGGTCCGTCGGTGCAGATCACCGGCGGCCCGGCCGGCGGCACCCGGCACGTGCGCAAGACCAAGTACGTGACCGCCACGGCCTCCGACAGCAACGGCGTGAGCCGGCTGGAACTGCTGGTCAACGGCAAGGTCACCCAGCGGTACGCGGGCAGCACCCACACGTTCGCGGTGCAGACCTGGAAGCACGGCGCGGTCCTGACCGTGCGGGTACGCGCCTACGACAAGGCCGGCAACGCGCGGTACGCCCCGGCCCGGAAGTGGTACCGCTGACGCCGGTAAACTCGCGCTCCATGAGCACACCCCGCCCGGTTCTCGTTGTCGACTTCGGTGCCCAGTACGCCCAGCTGATCGCCCGGCGGGTCCGTGAGGCGCGGGTCTACTCGGAGATCGTGCCGCACTCGATGCCGGTCGCCGAGATGCTGGCCAAGAACCCGGCGGCGATCATCCTGTCCGGCGGACCGTCCTCGGTGTACGAGCCGGGCGCCCCGGTGCTGGACGCCACCCTGTTCGACAACGACGTCCCGGTCTTCGGCATCTGCTACGGCTTCCAGGCCATGGCCCAGGCGCTGGGCGGCACGGTCGCGCACACCGGCTCGCGCGAGTACGGCCGTACCCTGCTCACCCCGGACTCCGCGGCCGGCACCCTGCTCCGCGAGCTCCCCGCCGGCCTGCCGGTCTGGATGTCGCACGGCGACTCGGTGACCGAGGCCCCGGCGGGCTTCGCGGTCACCGCCTCCTCGGCCGGCGCCCCGGTGGCGGCCTTCGAGAACCTGGTCTCCAAGCGGGCCGGTGTGCAGTTCCACCCCGAGGTGGCGCACACCGAGCAGGGCCAGGAGATGCTCCAGCGTTTCCTGTACGACATCGCCGGCCTCGAGCCGACCTGGACGTCGTCCAACATCATCGAGGACCAGGTCGCCGCGATCCGCGCGCAGGTCGGCGACAAGCAGGTCATCTGCGGGCTGTCCGGCGGCGTCGACTCGGCGGTGGCCGCGGCGCTGGTGCACAAGGCGATCGGGGACCAGCTCACCTGCATCTTCGTCGACCACGGCCTGCTGCGGGCCGGCGAGGCCGAGCAGGTCGAGAAGGACTACGTGGCCGCGACGGGCATCCGGCTCAAGGTGGTGGAGGCCGCCGACCAGTTCCTCGGGCACCTGGCGGGCGTCACCGATCCGGAGCAGAAGCGCAAGATCATCGGCCGGGAGTTCATCCGGACGTTCGAGGCGGCCGCCCGCGAGCTCGACGCCGAACGGCACATCGAGTTCCTGGTCCAGGGCACGCTCTACCCGGACGTGGTGGAGTCCGGCGGCGGCACCGGCACCGCCAACATCAAGTCCCACCACAACGTCGGTGGCCTGCCCGATGATCTCCAGTTCGCCCTGATCGAGCCGTTGCGCACGCTGTTCAAGGACGAGGTGCGCGCGCTCGGCACCGAGCTGGGCCTGCCCGAGGAGATGGTGCAGCGGCACCCGTTCCCGGGTCCCGGCCTGGCCATCCGGATCATCGGCGCGGTCGACCGGCACCGGCTCGACGTGCTGCGCGCGGCCGACCTGATCGCCCGCGAGGAGCTGACCGCGGCCGGCCTGGACCGCGACGTGTGGCAGTTCCCGGTGGTGCTGCTAGCCGACGTGCGCAGCGTGGGCGTGCAGGGCGACGGGCGCACCTACGGGCACCCGGTGGTGCTGCGCCCGGTCTCCAGCGAGGACGCCATGACGGCGGACTGGTCCCGCCTGCCCTACGACGTGATCGCCAAGATCTCCACCCGCGTCACCAACGAGGTGCCGGAGGTCAACCGGGTCGTCCTGGACGTCACCAGCAAGCCCCCGGGCACCATCGAGTGGGAGTGAGTCACGGCGCGGTCGGCGGCTGACCCCAGGTGGGGTCGGCCGGGTCGCGCCACACCGGCTCGGCCGGTGCGGGCTCCTCGGGCATCAGGAACCAGGCGATCGGGTACGCCAGCAGCGCCGTGCCCCAGGTGAGGGCGGCGAGCACGACGAAGCCGACCCGGATCAGCACCGGGTCGACGGCCAGGTAACGGCCGAGGCCGCTGCAGACGCCCGCCACGATGCGGTCGTCGAGCGGGCGGCGGAGCTGCTTGTAAGGGGCGACAGTCGGTGTAGTCATGCTCCAAGAGTGGGCCTGCGGGGTGCCTCGCCGCCTCGGTGACTGCCCCGATACCGACCCTGATTCGGGTCCCCGGGATGGGTGATTCGGGGGCATTGCTGACTGTTACTGCCCGCCTGCGCTCCGTGCGGAGAACCGCCCTGATCAGCGATTACTGTGGGCTATCGTCCTGTCAGGAATCCGACAGTTGTTGCTCGGAGGTAACATAAACCGGGCAAGATGCCGCCCGTGACCCCCGCACTGGAGCCGCTCCGCAGGATCGCGGCATACGCCGTCGCGACCGATCCCCAAGGCCGCGTCCTACTCGTCCGCGCCTCGACCCGCTCGGGCACCCCCGGCGTCTGGTCCCTGCCCGGCGGTGCCGTCGACCACGGCGAGGACCCCAACCACACTGTCGTGCGGGAAACCGCCGCGGAGACGGGCCTGTCCGTCGCCGTGAGCGGCCTGCGCGACGTGCTCGCCGACATGCGGTCGCTGCCGCACCGCGGCGTCACCATCCACACCGACCGCCTGATCTACGAGGTGACCGTCCGCGGCGGCAACCTCTACGACCGCGTCGGCCAGCCCACCGACCTCGCCCGCTGGCACACCCTGGCCGAGGCCGAGAAGCTGCGCCTGCGGCCCTTCACGGCCGCCGCCCTGGGCCTGTCCGCCGCGTCGGCCGACCTGCGGCCCGAGGAGGTGCCGGACTTCCCGTCCTTCTACGCCGTCGCCGGCCCGGACGGGCTGCACCGCGCGCAGCGCTTCGCGGCGTACGCGATCGCCACCGATCCGCACGACCGGCTGTTGCTCACCCGGATCGCCCCCGGCTACCCGGGCGCGGGCTGCTGGCACCTGCCCGGCGGCGGCACCGACTACGGCGAGCAGCCGGGCACCGCGCTGATCCGCGAGCTGGTCGAGGAGACCGGCCAGGAGGGCCGCCTGATCGAGCTGCTCGGGGTGGCGAGCCACCGCGACGCGGCCTCGCTGGGCCCCGAGGGCTACCCGATCGACTGGCACGGCGTCCGCGCCTTCTACCGGGTCTTCGTCGACGCGCCCACCGAGGTCGTCGTCAAGGATGTCGGCGGATCCACGTCCGAGGCCTGCTGGATGGCCCTCAAGGAGGTCGCCCAGCTGCCGGCGGACCAGCTGACCGAGGTGACGGCCGAGGCACTGCGGGCGGCGCGGCTAGCCTGAGGGGTGTGAAGGTCAGACGAATCGGCGCGTACGGCCTGTGCCGCGACGCCGCCGGCCGGGTCCTGCTCGCCCGCAACTCCCACCTGTCGGCGTTCCCCGGGCTGTGGACCCTGCCCGGGGGCGGCGTCGAGCAGGGTGAACACCCCGACGACACGGTCGTCCGGGAGTTCGCCGAGGAGACGGGCCTGACCGTACGCGTGACGGGCCTCCGTTCCGTGACCGCCGACGTGTTCCGGCTGCCGACGACAGATACGTGGGAACACACCGACCGGATCATCTACGACGTGGAACCGGTCGGCGGCAGCCTGCGCAACGAGGCCGAGGGCACCACCGAAGTGGTCGACTGGGTCGATCCGGCCGGCCTGCCGCTGATGCCGTTCACCGCGGTGGTGCTCGGGCGGGCGGGGACCCCTTCCGACGTACCGGATGATTCGGACGAAGCGGTCGCCCGGACGCCCGGCAAGGGTCAGCGTTTCGGCGCGTACGGGCTGGTCACGGACCCGGCGGGACGGATCCTGCTGACCCGGATCGCCGAGGGCTACCCGGGCGCGGGGCTCTGGCACCTGCCCGGCGGCGGCACCGACCACGGCGAGCTGCCGGAGGCCGCGCTGGCCCGGGAGATCCTGGAGGAGACCGGGCAACACGGACGGGTGACCGGCCTGCTGGGCGCCTCGCACCGGTACGACCCGGCCGCGCTGGGTCCGGAAGGGGTGCCGGTCGACTGGCACGTCGTCCGGGTCCTGTTCCGGGTGCAGGTGGACGAGCCGACCGAACCGGAGGTCGTCGAGGCCGCGGGCGGCTCCACCGCCGAGGCCGGCTGGTTCGATCCGGGCACGCTCCGTGATCTCCCGTTGACGGAGGTCACCCGGGAGATGGTCGCCCGGCTCGCCGCCGAAACGGCTCATCGGTGATCGCTCTGGTGAGCCTCGGTTAGACTCGTCACAGGGCCAGGCAGTGAACGTGCCTCCCTCGCCCGTCGGAGGATGAAAACTCCAGAGGACGTCGTTGCACAAGGCGGTCGATGAGGTCTGCGAGGTCTATCGCCAAGACCGCTCGGCTATGCGATTGTGTAACCCGCCCAAATGACTGTCCGTAGACGTACGGGCGAAGGGCAGCACCCCGTGACGGCTCATGCCGGCGGGCACCCGACCCCAAGATGGAGGAGCACGTGCCGAGAACCCCTTGGCGCCGGCGTCGTACGACGGATAGTCCCCGTCCCGCCGGACGTCGTTGGGCAGGCCGGCTGCGCCGTGGCGGAACCCTCGCCCGGCAGGCCCTGTTGGTGCGCGTGGGGCGCAGGTCCGGCGACGCCGGTCGAGCCGCCACCGCCACCCGGGCCGAGGTGATCTACACCGGCACTGAGCTCGTCCCGTCCCCGTACGGCCGCGGTCGCACGGTCGCCACCTCCGGCAGCCACGGCCCCGCGGTCATGGCCCAGCCGGTCGTGGTCGAGGCCGACTCCGCCTCCCTGCTGCCCGGCGCGCACACCCTGCGCCGCCGGATCAGCTTCGCGCTCGTCAACGCGTGCACCCTGGCCAGCCTCGGCCTGGGCCTGCTGGCGATCTTCCTGGCCATGCAGGGCGACCCCCGGATCGCGGCGGTCTGCCTGGTGGCCTGCGTCGGCTTCGACGGGCTCGACGGCGCCCTGGCCCGCCGGCTGGGCGTCTCCAGCCCGTTCGGCGCGCAGATGGACTCGCTGGCCGACATGTGCTCGTTCGGCCTGGCCGCGCCGGTCGTGGTCTACGCCGCGCTGTCGCACACCGTGCCGACCGCCTTCGCGGCCGTCGCCTGCATGCTGGTGGCCGGCTGCGCCGCGATCCGGCTGGCCCGCTTCAACGTCTCGCCCAAGGACGGCAAGTTCTTCTCCGGCGTGCCGACCACCCTGGTGGCGGCGGTGCTGGCGCTGACCGTGCTGATCGAGCTGCCGCTGCCGGGCATCGCGGTGGTGGGTGGCGTGGCGCTGCTGGCGTTCGCGATGGTGTCCAGCTTCCCGTACGCGAAGCTGGCCCGGCTCGTGAAGCTGCCGCCGTGGCTGTGGCTGCTGCCGATCGTGGGCGCGCTGGTGGACCCGCGACTGACGTTCGTCCTGCTCGTGGGGGCGTACGTGCTCAGCGGCCCGCTGATGTGGATGCGCGCCAAGCGGATTTGATCTTCTGAGGCGTAAAAGGGCCGGCCCGCACGGGCCGGCCCTTTTTACGTCGGATCACTACTTCCAGCGGGCGATGACCGAGCTCGCGCCGATGACCTTGTCACCCACGGCGACGACCGCCTCGGCGCGGTCCGCCGGCAGGTAGACGTCCGTGCGGGAACCGAAACGGATCAGGCCCATCCGCTCACCCTTGGCCACCAGGGTGCCGACCGGCGTGCGCTGCACGATCCGCCGGGCGATCAGGCCGGTGCGCTGGGCCACCACGACCGTGCCGTGGTCGGTGTCCAGCACCGTGTACGCCGCCACGTTGTGCTCGGCGGCCGCGGTCATGGCGTTGGCGTAGCCGCCGTCGATCACGAAGTAGTCCGTCACCCGGCCGGCCACCGGCACCCGGTTGACGTGCACGTCCAGCACCGACAGGAACACGGCGATGCGCAGGAACTCGCCCGTGCCCAGGCGCTCGTCGGTGAGCCGCTCCACGGAGAGCACCCGGCCGTCACTGGCGGCCACCACGGCGTTCGCCTCGGTGGGCACATCACGCTCGGGGTCCCGGAAGAACGCCGCGACCGGAGCCGCCGCCAGCGCCGGGAGCAGCCACAACTTCGACTTCGGCCGCAGCGTACGGGCCAGCCCGGCCAGGCCCAGCGCGATGCCGGCGGCCGCGACCCCGTTGGAGTCGATGTGCATGGACCGGGTGACCGGCACGCTCGACGGCCGGTACGCCGGGGCCAGCGTCGCGGCCACCTTGGTGTCGGCCTGGCTGAAGCGCAGCTTGTGCACGCGCAGCGGCGGCTGGTTGCGGGTCACCAGGTCGGTGCCGACCCCGAAGAGGGCGCTCTGCCGGAAAAGCTCGGCGGCGGCGCCTCCGGTGCGTCCGGGGACCGCCGGGGTCGCCACGGAGACCACAGCGCCCTCGGTGAGGTACTTGGACAGGCTCTCCAGGACCGCCCGGGCCTCCTCGGCGGTGCCGGTGAGCGGCTCGCCCAGGATGACCACGTCGGCCGGGTCGGCCTCGGCCGCGGAGTCGACGATCCGGACCCGGTCGGCGATCCAGCTGCCCAGCCCGGTGATGTGGTCCCGCAGCAGCTCAGCGGTGCTGCGCTCGCCGGCGACCAGGGTCAGGGTGTCGCCGGGCAGCAACGCCTCGACGGCGGCGGCGACCACGGTCGAGGCGTGATCGGCCCCGATGACCAGGGCGGTCGTGGCGGCGTTGTGACGGGCGAACTCGGCGGTGAGGGCGCGCGCGGCACGCGGCCCGACGCCGGTCACGGGTGCGGTGGACACGGCGGGAAACGGCGTCATGGCGGTGCGGGCTCCTCGCGCTGTCGGGATTTCCTCTGCTCGGAGAGCATATTGCGCCGGTCGC
>NZ_JBEZGQ010000181.1:0-11444 GCF_040650095.1 Actinoplanes sp. NPDC048791
ACGCTCGTGGTGGTGCTGGTCCGGGTCCGGCGCAACCGGCCCGAGGACCGGCTGGGCTGGTACGTCCTGGCCGCCGACGCGACCCTCGTGGTGTTCCCCACCACCGGACCGCAGGAGCGGGCGACGGCCGATACCGTCGCCCGGCTGCGCGCCGAGGTGCTCCCCGCCGCGGTCGGGCAGGGCCCGTCGAACGCCCACATCGGCGGTGCCGCGGCCAGCCTGTCCGACGTGGGTCGCCGCACCAGCCAACGCCTGCCGTTCTTCATAGCCGCCGTGCTGGCGCTGTCGTTCGTGCTGCTGATGCTGGCCTTCCGGTCGGTGCTCGTACCGCTGAAGGCGGTGCTGCTGAACCTGCTGAGCATCGGCGCGGCCTACGGCGTCATGGTCGCGGTGTTCCAATGGGGCTGGGGTGGTGCGCTGATCGGGCTGGAGGCGACGGTTCCGATCGTGTCGTTCATCCCCATGTTCCTGTTCGCGATCCTGTTCGGCCTGTCCATGGACTACGAGGTGTTCCTCCTGTCCCGCGTACGGGAGGAATACCTGCGAACCGGCGACAACAACGAGGCGATCGTGCAGGGCATCTCGGGCACCGCCCGGACGATCACCTCGGCCGCCCTCATCATGGTGGCGGTGTTCCTGTCCTTCGCCATCTCCGACGACCCGTCGACCAAGATGTTCGGGCTCGGCCTCGCCACCGCGATCTTCATCGACGCCACGGTGGTGCGGATGGTCCTGGTACCGGCGACCATGACGCTGCTGGGCCGGGCCAACTGGTGGCTTCCGAGGTGGCTGGACCGGGTGCTACCCGGACGCCCGGCCGGCACCGACGCCGCGAGGGACGGCACGCACGCCGATCCACAGGTGCTCGCCCGGATCCACTGACGAACCCTCGCCCGCGAGGCGCCTCCGCCCGGCCCGGCGGAGGCGCCTGAACCTGAGCCGGTCATCTGGAATCACCTCACCCTGGGCTGCAGATCCGTCTCCCCGACGAGACTGCCGGCGCTGCGCGGCGTGCCGCCGGCAGCATCGCGGAGGCTGGGCAGGTCGTCGCGGTCCTGCGACCACCGGGCCGTCAACGCGAAGAGCATCACCGTGTCCAGGCCGATCATCAGAGACGCCCATATCGGGTACGCGTCGAGCCAGGCGACCTGTGCGGTGGCATGCAGGAGGATCAGCACGATCGCCGCGATCCGCGCCCACGTCCGCCGGGCGAACACGCTGGCACCGACGGCGATCAACAGCACGCCGGACAGCAGAACTGTCCATCCCCAGGCGGTCACGTTGTCGACGACGACGTTGTCGGCGAACTGCACCACTTCTTTGTCCGAGATCAACGCCACGGCACCTCGCGCGACGTTCAGCATGCCGACCAGCCCGAGCAGCGTGCCGGCGAAGGAGATCCAACCGGCCCATGCCTTGTCGGCCATCGTGGTTCCTTCCATGCGTCATGGCTCAGTGGAGGTCATCTCACCCGCCTCCGGCGCCGGGCGGCTCATCCGGCACGGATGAGGCTTGGCACCGGAGCGCAACGCGAAGTCAGTTCGCTTGCCACGGATGCGTGTCGACCGAGGTGCGGGCGCGCCGGCCTCAGGCGACTGATCCCGCGCGTGGCTCGGTCCGGCACGCCACACCGGATATTCAGACGATGAAGGAGATTCCGGTGAGGCGCTCGCTGTCGCGCCACAGGGCGGCACCGGTGGCCCGGTCGTCGGCGCCGCTGGGCAGACGGGCCGGCTTTGGCGTGCCGGAGTCCTGGCGGCGTCCGGCCGGCCCGATGAAGGCGCCGTTCTCGACCGCGGGATTGGTCGCGGCATAGAGCGAGGGCCATGCCGCGCCCTCGGGTGAGCCCATCGCCAACCGCTCGAGCAGCGGCATGAGCAGCCGGGAGGCCGCGCCCTGGGAATGTTGCTGAAGGTTGGTCAGGGCAGCGCCGGGGTGAACGGCGACGGCACTCATCGGGGTGCCGGCCAGCCGGCGGGCGAGTTCGACGGAGAACACGATGTTGGCTCGCTTGGATTTCGCGTACGCGCCCATCGGCCGGTACTTCTGTTCGCTCATCAGATCGGTCAGCTCGCCGCTGCCCCAGCGGGCGGCGATCGCGCTGACCGTCACCACCCGCGCGGCCGGAGCAGCGCGCAGTGCGGGCATGAGTTGGGCGGTGAGGGCGAAGTGGCCCAGGTGATTGGTGCCGAACGTCATCTCGAAGCCGTCGACGGTGGTCTGACGCTCGGCGATGTTCATCACGCCGGCGTTGTTGATGAGCAGGTCCAGCGGGCCTTCGTCGACGACCCGGGCCGCCGCGGCGCCGATCGACTTGAGGTTGCCGAGATCGAGCACGAGCGTGTCGATCGTGGCCGAGGTCGCCTCGGCGCGAATCGCGTCGGCGGCCGCCGTGAGCTTGCTGGGATCGCGTCCGGCGAGCACGACGCGGGCGCCGCGAAGGGCCAGGGCCCGTGCGGTCTGCCAGCCGATTCCGCTGTTGCCGCCGGTGATCAGGGCGACGCGCCCGGTTTGACTGCTGATCGTTGCGAGGGTCCAGGTGGTCATCGCCACTCCTTATAAATGAACACTCATTCAGTAAGGCTTCAAGGTAGCCAGCCGGGTCTCGAGTTGTCAAATGAATGTTCATTAAGAAGACTGGGGGCATGCGCACACGCGATCCCGAGACCAAGCGCCGGCTACTGCTCGAAGCGGCGCTGGAGGAGTTCGCCGCCCACGGGGTGGCCGGTGCCCGGGTCGATCGGCTGGCCAAGCGAGCGGGCATCAGCGCCGGGCTGGTCTACTCGTTCTACGAGAACAAGGACGCCCTGTTCGAGGCGGTCTTCGACCTGATCGTCGAGCAGACTGTCTCGGCTGTCCCGATCGACGCCGACGACCTCGGGGAATACGCCGGCCGCCTCTGCGACGCCGGCCTGGCTCACCCGGACGTGCTGCGCTTCGTGGCCTGGTATCAGCTGGAACGCGGCAACCCGGCCGCCCGGCGGGCCTCGACCACCGCCGCGATGGCCGACAAGGTCGCGGTGATCGCGCGGGCCCAGAGTCGAGGCATCATCACCGACCGCATCGCTCCGGGCGAAATCCTCGCGCTCGTCCTGACCCTGGCCAACATGTGGCAGCTGCGCGAACCGGAATTCCTGGATCTGGTCGAGAAGGGCCGCCGCCGGGCCGCTGTGGTCGAAGCCGTCCACCGCCTGACCGCCCCGTGAGACCCGCGCCCACTCCCCCGCGAAGCCGTCTCCGGTGCAACAGCTGGTTCAGCGGAGCTGCTCGGCCTCGTCGGTCACGTCACTCGTGATGGTCCGCTGCGGCGTCCGCCCCGGATGCTCGCGTACGGGCGGCGAGCACCGCGACCGGCACAAGCATGATCAGCCAGCCCTGCCAGCCGCTGAGCCCGGTCAGCCAGCCGTCGATCCTCGGTTCGGCCGCCTTGTCCGCGACCACCACCTGCACGAACCCGAAAACGAGGGTGTTGTTGACGGCATGTCCCACCACCGCCGGCCAGATCGACCCGGCGGCCAACCGCAGCCATCCGAGCACCATTCCGAAGAACACACAGAAAATCGTGAACGGCAACAGCGATCGGGCCGCATCCCCGCTCATCGAGAACCACGGCCCGACGTAGAACGGCAGATGCCACACCCCGCAGATCACCCCGATCAGGATCAACGCCGGCCACGTGCCCATCCGCTCGCGCATCCGGTTCAGCAGATAGCCACGCCAGCCCCACTCCTCACAGAAGGCCAGGGGCAGGATCAACACGAACTGCAGCGCGTTGGCGGCGAGAGCCTGCCCGATCAGCTCCCACGGCACACCGGCCCCGCCGGCGATCCCCGAGCCGTAGACGTCGCGCAGGGCGGAGAACCCGTCCAGATCGGCCGGATAGAGCCCGGTCGCCGCATTGAGTGCAACGGCGAGCGCCGACATCGCGATGAACAGAACAAAGGCCAGCAAGCAGTACCGGACCGTACGCCCGATCGGGCGTACCGGAAGCAGCGCGGTTGCTTCAGCGATATTCACCGGCCGCCACACATAGCGGGACGCCACCCAGGTCGCGACCGCGACCGACAACATCGCCGCGAAGAAGAGAACCCGCACACCGGCAATCTGCTCGAACACCCACAGCGCCCACGGCAGACCGAACACAATCCCCAGGAACACCCGGACGTCGGTACTCACCCTCGCTGTGCCCATCAGGCAATCATGCCGAACGTCGTACCCGGCGATGGCCCGCAAAGGGTCGCCGGCAACCGTCACCCTCATCAAGGAACGCGCCTGCGCGAGGGCCGTCACCGCGGCCAGGCAGAGCCACCTTGGGGTACGCACGGCGTCGTGCGGGCCGGCACGGCCCTCACGCTGATCGAGCGTTCCCCGAAACCCGCACCGGCCCGGCCTCGCCTGGTCCAAGAGCGCCATCCGCGTGATCCTGACCAACCCCCGCACCAGGTTTGGAACCGGCAACGCACCGACGAGTCGCCTGTGTCGCTCACCACTGGGCCCCGCGCCTTCTCCGGCATGAGCGGTCACCCCTTCGGCACACCGAGTGGACGAAAGAGAGGCTCGCGGACCCACGTCCGAATCGATTCACGGTCCGGTTCCGCGACCGAATCAAGGTGCGGCCCGTCGGGGCTGGCATCCGGCCACAGCCGGGCGAACCAGTCGGCTTCGTCGAGGGCATCCCAGTGCCTCCGGATGAACGCGACAAGTTCGGATCTGCGGGACGGGTCAGCGACATGCTGGGCCAGGTACGCGAGGGCGAAGGAAACCTCGGACTGTCCGCGTGCTCGACGCTTTCGTCGCAGCACCGACCGTAGATGGTCGAAGACCTGCTTCCACACGTCGTTGTTGCGGGCGCCGGCGCCGGCAAGGCCGATCACCGCGTAGTCCTTCACGGCAGCGTCAGATCCGGCCAGGCCGGCGAGCAGATCCGGCGTGGCCCCGGGGTGCCCAGCCTCTTCGCCAAAGCCAGGAGGGATGCACAGCGAAAATCCCTACTACCGCGGCCGGACACGCGGGTCGCCCGCCGAAGGGCGTCGTCCCCGACGGCTCCCGTGAGGTCGCCCAAGTGAGCGGCGATGACCACCCTGTCGAAGTCGAGGTCGGCCGACTCATCGAGCATCTGCGTGAGCAGCTGGTCTGCATGAGGGTCGAGGTAAGCGTCCCGGATCGCCTCCTCGCGGCGCGCGCTCCGCTGACTTCTGAACGCAGCAAAGATGGTTTCGTGGTCGCACTCGTCGCTCACGCAAGCAGCATGCCCGACGCCACGTCGCCTCGAGACACTCCCTGATCAAGGAGATACTCCGGCGCATGCCAACTTCCCCGGCCGGTCGTCAACTCGGCGAATACAGTCAACGGCAGCAATGGCGGCTCACCTGAACCGTTGACACCGTCATCGCTCCCGTGACTCCTCCGCGCAACGTCCCTCACGTTGGCCGGCTTGCCGCGCCGGTCGGGCGTCTCGATGGACTGCAGGATGCCGCCGTGCGTAAGAACGCGCAGCCGCATTCCGTTGACGGTCAGGGTGTACCGGTCGACGGCCACACCGGCGACGGTCCGGCCCCAGGACTGCTTGGTGATCGTCGCGCGGCCACCAGCGCCACCGCGCCGATCCGGAGCAAGGATCGACCGAAGGGTGTTTTGTGCACTTGGCTCACCTCTCAGGCGAACTCGGCGGCGTTCTCCTTCGTCACCATCTCGGTGCCGGTGTCGACGCTGGGTGGGACCTGCTCTCCGTGGGCGGCCGCTACCGCGGTCTCGATGCCGAGTGATCCCATCTTCGCGGGGAACTGCGCGACGGAACCGGTCTGGTCGCCTGCCTTGATCGCTTTCAGCTCGTCGGGGGACGCGTCGAAGCCGATCACGGTGATCTCCCCCGGCTTCTTGCCCGCGGCCTTGACGGCCTGCAGGGCGCCGACGATCGGCGGGCCGCACGCGCCGTAGATGGCGGTCAGGCCCGGGTTGGCGGTGAGCAGGTCCTGCGCCGCGTTCAAGCCCTTGGTCTGGTCGCAGTCGGTGGCCGGCTCGCCCACGACGGTGGCCTTGCTGCCGAGGGTCTCCTTGAGGCCCTTGACCCGGTCGTCGAGTGACGGGTTGCCCACCCGGCCCTGCAGGATTCCGATCTTGGCGCCGGCCGGCAGGTTCCCGGCCAGCCAGGTGCCGGCGAGCTTGCCGCCGGCCAGGTTGTCGGTGGCCACGACCGAGCTCTTCCCGGTCCAGCCGGGAATGTCGTTGTCGACCAGGACCACCTTGATACCGGCCTTGACCGCCTTGTCGAGCGAGGTCTGCACGGCTGGGCTGGTCGGGGTGATCGCGATGGCTTTGACATCCTTCGCGATCATGTTCTCGATGTGGTTGATCACTCCTTCGTCGTCGGTGCCGCTCTTGCCCTGGCCGTAGATGACCTCGACATCGGGCTGCGCCTCGTCGTACTTCTTCACGGCGTCGACCATGATGTCGTAGAAGTCGACCGGGAACTTGGTGATGAAACCGACCTTCAGTGGCTCGCCACCGCCGGCGTCGGCCTTTCCGGTGTCTCCGGTGGATGAGCAGGAGGCGAGTACCAGACCCGCCACAGTCATCGCGACAATAGATTTTCCTCGCATTTTCTACCTCCGTTGACGGTGCCCATTGACGAGCGAGGTAGCTGCACCAGAAGTCAGCCGTTGCCGCCGACGATCAGCGACACGATCTGTTCCTTGTTCTCCGGCCGGGGAACCAGCTCTCCGACCGTGCGGCCGCGGCGCATGACCACGGCCCGATCCGCTATCTCCATCACGTGATCCATCGCGTGCGAGACGACGATGATCGCGAGTCCTTCGGCGCGCAGCCGCAGGATGAGGTCGAGGACATGACGGGACTCACGGACGCCCAGGGCGGCCGTGGGCTCGTCGAGGATGACCACCTTGGTGGCGAAGGCCGCCGCCCGCGCGACCGCGACCGCCTGCCGCTGGCCGCCGGACATGAGTCCCACCGGGGTGTTCACGTCGGCCAGACCCACCTCGAGCCGGCGCAGCACCACCACGGTGGCCTCCACCATGGCTCGCCGGCGGACCAGCCGCAGCCCTCGGGGCAGCCATCGCGGCGTGGTCATCTCGCGTCCGGCGTAGAAATTCGCCGCCGGGTCGAGATTGTCGAACAACGCCAGGTCCTGGTAGACGGTCTCGATACCGAGAGCCCGGGCCACCGCCGGTGAGCCCACGTCGACCGGGACACCGTCCATCGTGACCGTTCCCGCGTCCATGCGGTGCACCCCGGTGATGCACTTGATGAGCGTCGACTTGCCGGCACCGTTGTCGCCGAGCAGGGCCAGCACCTCGCCGCGCCGCGCCTCGACGTCCACGCCGTCCAGCGCCACCACCGCGCCGAAACGCTTGGTGGCCCCCCGTACGCTGAGCGCCGGCGGGTCGGCCGCGGACTGGTTCGGCGCGGTCATGACCGGACCGCCTGGATGACGCGAAGCCGCTCCTCCAAGCGCCCACGGACCACGTCGAGCTCCACGGCCAGCAGGATGACCACGCCGATCACGATCGGTTGCAGGAACGCGTTGACGTCGAGCAGGTTCATGGCGTTGCGGATGACGCCGATCATGAGTGCTCCCACGAGTGCGTTGCCGACATGACCGCGGCCACCGTGGAAGCTCGCCCCGCCGATGACCACGGCGGCGATCGCGTCCAACTCGGCCAGTTCTCCGAACGTGGGCGACCCCCCGTTGAGGCGGCCCGCGTTGACGACCCCGGCGATCCCGGCCGCCAGTCCGCTGATCACGTACACCGAGATGATCACGCCCTTGACCGGAATGGCCGCCCGGCGGGCGGCGTCCGGATTGCCGCCCACCGCGAAGATCCAGCGGCCCCAGACCATCGCCCTGGTCAGCAGCAGCGTGACCAGAGCCAGCCCGGCGACCAGGAAAGCCGAGTACGGAAGCCAGCCGATCGAGCCGCCGCCGATCTGCTGGACCGCTTCCGGCATGCCACTGATCGGCTGCCCGCCGGAGAGCCACAGCGCGAGGCCGCGGGCGATGCTGAGCATGGCCAGGGTCATGATGAACGGGTGCGGTAGCCGGCCCCAGACTAGGACCGCTCCGTTGACCGCCCCCACGGCCGTGCCGGTGGCGAGCATGGCCAGGATGACCAGGGGACCGGACCCCATCGACCCGAACATCAGGGCACCCACCACAGCGGACAGTGCCAGCGTCGACCCCACGGAAAGGTCGATGCCCCGGGTGACGATCACCAGTAGCTGGGCCAGCGCGAGGATCGCGATCACCGCAGTCTGGCTGAGCACGTTGCCGAGATTGCGCGTCGTGAAGAAGACCGGCGACAGCGCGCTTGCGACCAGCACGACGAGCAGCAACATCAGGGCCGGGCCGACGCGCAGGGCGGCAAGACTCAGCCCGGCCGGATCGCGACGCGGACCGGAAGGCCGCGAACCGGACGGTGGCCCACTGCTTTGCGGTTTCCGGCGTTTGGGGCGGTACCCCGCCGGCCATTCCCGGCGCGACGCACCGGACGGGTTCAAGGTTTCGTGGCGCCTGGATGCCGTTTCCGGGTAGGCGTCACGCTCAGTGGCGTCAGAAGTCATAGGAACCTCCACCGTGGCCGGATGTGGCTGGTGAGCAGGTGCCGTACTGGTAGCGGGAACCTATCCACGGATTCACCCGATGTCTAGGGCCCGATGAGACTGGCGATGTAACATCGCCGAAACAGAAACGGCCTTATCTAACCGGAATATCGATCTATGTCCAGAAGCCTTCCTGGCATGAAGAGGAATATTCATGGGATCAATCCCGGCCAGTATCGGCCACCGGGGAAGCCTGGATACAGTGCGCGGATGCATGACGAGCCGATCGCGGCGTTCCGTTGGTCCGGCGGCGCCGGCCGGCGCGATGCGCTGACCCGGCGACGGGGCTGAGCCATGGGTGCGATCGACACGACGATCGGCCGGATCAAACAGATGCTCGTCGACGGCGAACTCAAGCCCGGCGACAAGCTGCCGGTCGAGAAGGATCTGGCCGCCGGCTTCGGCGTCTCCCGGAACACCTTGCGCGAGGCGGTACGGGCGCTCACCACGCTCAAGGTCCTGCAGACCCGGCAGGGCGACGGCACCTACGTCACCAGCCTGCGGCCCGACCTGCTCCTGGACGGCATGGGATTCGTCGCCGACCTGCACGGCGAAGCAGGCGAACGGCAGTTCCTCCACGTGCGCCGGCTCCTCGAACCGGAGGCCACGGCCCTGGCGGTCGACCGGCTGACCGACGACGACCTGGCCGAACTGCGGAGCCTGCTGAGCCGAGCCCACGCGCTGATCCAAGAGCCGGCCATCGACCACGACCAGCTGATGGCCAACGACCGGGCGTTCCACAACCTGATCACGACGCGGTGCGGGAATCCGGTGCTGGCCGCGCTGATCGAGAACACCTCCGGCCACACGGTACGGGCCCGGTTGTGGCGTGGACGCGTCGACGCCGGAGCCGGCTCCCGTACGGTCGCGGAGCATCAGATGATCTACCAGGCGATCGCCGACCGGGACAGCGAGCGCGCCCGCATGCTGGCGACCGCGCACATCCTCGGTGTCGAAGCGGCCGTCCGCGCCATGGCCACGCCGGCGCCGGACGCCGATCCGGAGGCCCACCGCTAAGTCGGCCCCGCGCCACGACGAAAAGTCGTTGCGGCGCGGCTACGCTCTTGCGATGCCTGTGTTCCTGGCGGTCGACCTCGGTGCCGAGACCGGCCGCGTGCTTCGCGGCGCGCTCGACGAGGGCCGGCTGGAAGTGCGTGAGGTGCACCGGTTCGTCAACCGGCCGGTGGCCTTGCCCGAGGGGCTGCACTGGGACGTGTTGGCTCTGTTCGCGGACATGTCGGCCGGGCTGACCGCGGCGCTGGCCGAACGGGGCCGGGACCGGATCGCCGGGATCGGCATCGATGCGTGGGGCAACGACTTCGCTCTGCTGGACCGCGACGGCCGGCTCATCGGCAACCCGTGGCACTACCGCGACCGGCGTACGCAGTCCAGTGTCAAGCTCATCGCCGAGCGCGTCGATCCCGCGGTGCTCTACCGCACCACCGGCACGGCGACCCTGCCGATCAACACGACCAGCCAGCTCGTGGCGATGGAGGGCTCGCCGCACCTGGCCGTCGCCGAGCGGCTGGCCATGCTGCCTGACCTGTTCGGGTACTGGCTCAGCGGACAGCTCGTCACGGAGCAGACGATCGCGAGCACCGGCCAGCTGCTCGACGTCGTCACCCGTGGCTGGGCCACCGGCGTCATCGAGGCGCTCGGCATTCCGGGCCGGCTCTTCGGCGCCGACGTCGTGGCGCCCGGCACCCAGGTCGGTTCGTTGCTGGCGGACCGGCGGGTACCAGTGTGGGCGGTGGCCGGGCACGACACCGCCTCCGCGGTGGCCGCGGTTCCGGCCGGGGCGGGCAGCTACGGGTACATCTCCTCGGGGACCTGGTCGCTGGCCGGCCTGGAGTTGCCGGCGCCGGTGCTGACCGATGCCGCGAGACTGGCCGGCTTCTCCAACGAGGCCGGAGTCGACGGAACCATCCGGTTCCTGCGCAACGGGACGGGCCTGTGGTTGCTGCAGCGGTGCCGGGCGGCGTGGGGCTCGCCACCGTACGGGGACCTGGTGGCCGCCGCGGGCACCGCGCCGGCATTCCGGTCCCTGATCGACCCGGACGCGCCCTGCCTCATCGCTCCTGAGGACATGCCGGCGCGGCTGGCCGAGTTGTGCCGGGCGACTGCCGAGCCGGTGCCGGTGGACCGGGCCGCGATGGTGCGGTGTGTGCTGGACAGCCTCGCCTGCAAGCATCGCTGGACCCTGGAGCGCGCCGAGGCGCTGGCGGGCACCCACGCCGATGTCGTGCACATCGTCGGGGGCGGCGCGGCGAACCCGTTGCTGTGCCAGCTGACCGCCGACCTGACCGGCCGGCTGGTGCTGGCCGGGCCGGTGGAGGCCACCGCCGTCGGCAATCTGCTGATCCAGGCCCGGGCAGCCGGTGAGCTGTCCTCGCTGGCCGAGGTGCGGGAGGTCGTACGGGCCTCGCTGCCACCGCGGCGGTTCGAGCCGCGGACCTCGGACGCTACCGACGCCGCGTACGCTCGCTTCCTGACCCTGCTCGACAGCGATGACAGGATCTGACATATTCTGCATCGACCACGTACGGGCAGGGAGGTGTCTCGGTGCTGATCGCCGAGCGGCGTCGACGGCTGCTGGAGCAGGTCCGGGACCGGGGCTACGCCTCGTTCCGGGAGCTCGCCGAGGCGCTGGAGATCTCCGAGTCCACGGTGCGCCGCGACCTGCGCTCGATGGTGGCGGACGGCCTGCTCGCGGCGACGCGAGGCGGTGTCGGCCCGCTACCGGCCGGCGCCCCGGCAGCGCCGTCGAGCCCGCCCGCCGAGCCGGTCGCGAGCCGGCCGGCGACGGCCCCGGACGGCACGTCACCCGA
>NZ_JBEZGQ010000182.1:0-11430 GCF_040650095.1 Actinoplanes sp. NPDC048791
AGGTAACCGCCGATGGACACCGGCAGGTGCTTGGTCGGCAGCAGCCGCGCGAGCAGGGCGGCGACCGCCGTGGCGCCGCCAGCGACCGCGAGGACCACGCCGAGCTGCGTCACCACGAGCCGCGGCCATCGGCCCCGCGCGGTGCCGAACACCAGCCGGGCGAGGGGAAACAGCCCGGCCAGCAGGGCCGACAACAGCATCGCGGCCCCGGCGATGCCGCGGATCGGCGACGGCATCGCAGACCCGTACGCGGAACGGCCGAAGCTCTCGTCCAGCCAGGCGGCGGTCTCCCGATGGGTACGCGGCGCGTAGAGGATGGAGATGTGCTCGACGCCGGGCACAACCACCACCTGCCCAGCGGCGCGTTCGGCCTCGGCCCGGAAGCCCGGGAACTCCAGCGCGCCGACCAGCAGCAGCAACCGCGCCGGGGGCTCCGGCAGCACAGTGGAGGCATCCGGCAGCGAGAGCGCGACCGTGGCTGCGATCTCGGGGTGCGCCACCGCGTAGCGGGTCACCGCCGAGGCGCCCATCGAGTGGCCCACCAGCGCGATCTCGGACGGGTCGACGTCGGGCAACTGCCGCAGGTGCGCTGTTGCCACGTCGAGGTCACGCTGGAGGGCGGCGGTGGAGGAATCGGTGCTCGCGGCGCTGTCCGGCAGCGGCCTGCGGTTGGCACCGTGGCCGGAGAAGTCGAGCAGCACGACCACATAGCCCCGGGCGGCGAGGGAGTCGCCGAACTGGGCCATCAACCGCGCCGAGCCGGCGAAGCCGTGGGCGACCACCACTCCGGGACGGCGGGCACCGGCGGGTGGGTGGACTTCGTCGAGCGGCACGCCGCTGACGACCATGTGCTTGCGGGTCGCCTCACCGGACGGGCCGGCCAGCAGCCAGATCCCGGTGACCGCCACCAGGACGGCGAGCAGGGGCACAACCAGCACACCGAAGCGGGACCGCGCAGCGTTGAGCACGCACGAGTGTGACATCAAACCGGCTTGCTTCTAGCATCGTCCTGGCGACCGCACGGCGTCGTCAGTCCGGAGAGGGAGCCCTGTGGGTGTTCTGCGCGCGTTGAGGCCGGCCCCGGTCAGCCCGCCCGTGCGATGGCCCGATCAGACTCTCGACGTTGCCGCCCTGCGCGCTGCCGGTCACCGGCCGGTCCCGTTCCGGGACGTGGTTCTGAAGGTCCATCAGCGGTGCAACCTGGCCTGTGACTACTGCTACGTCTACACGATGGCCGACCAGAGCTGGCGCGACCGCCCGCTGATCATGGAACCGGCCACCTGGCGGGCGACCGCGGCCCGGATGGCCGAGCATGCCGCCGCGCACAGCCTGCCCGTGATGCGACTCGTGTTGCACGGTGGCGAGCCACTGCTGGCCGGCCTGGAACGGCTGTCCCGCCTGGTCGCCGACTTCCGCGCCGCCTTCGACGGTGACTGCCGGTTGGACGTGCAGATCCAGACCAACGCGGTGCTGCTGGACACCGGGCTGCTGGACTTTTTCGTACGGGAGAACATCCAGGTCGGCGTGAGTCTGGACGGGACAGCGGCTGACAATGACCGCCACCGACGGCGCGCCGACGGCCGGGGCAGCTTCGCGGAAGTCGATCGGGCGCTTCGTCTCCTCGGCAGTCCGCCGTACCGGGAGGTCTTCGCGGGGCTGCTCTGCACCGTCGATCCCTCGACCGAGCCCGTCGCGGCTTACGAGGCGCTGCTCGCGTACCACCCCACCGACATCGACCTGCTGATCCCGCACGCCAGCTGGTCCGCACCGCCGGAACGGGACGTCGCCGACTGGCTCATCTCAGTCTTCGACCGGTGGTACGGCGCCCCGCGGCGGGAGACAGGCATCCGCCTCTTCGAAGACGTGATCGCGTTGGTGCTGGGCGCCCCGAGCCGGTCGGAGCAGGTGGGGCTGAGCCCGGTGGCGATCGCCGTGGTCGAGTCGGACGGCTCGATCGAACAGGTCGACTCGCTCAAGTCCAGCTATCCGGGCGCCTGCGACACCGGGCTCACCGTCTTCGACGATCCGCTGGACGCCGCCCTCGATCATCCCGGCATCGTCGCCCGCCAGATCGGCGTCGACGCCCTCTGCGCGACATGTCAGGCCTGCCCGGTCCGACGCGTCTGCGGTGGTGGTCACTACGCCCACCGCTACCGGCCCGGTACGGGTTTCCTCAACCCGACGGTCTACTGCGCTGACATGCTCAAACTGATCGGGCACATCAGCGATCGCGTGACCGTCGACCTGCGCCGCCGGCTCAGACCTGCTTGACGTGGGTCTTGACCACCTCGGCCAGCTCCGGCGTCCAGTCCATCGGCTGGTGCACGGATTTCGTGTGCAGCTCCACGTGCTGCAGCAGCTCCCCCTCCTCGGGGGTCGTGAACTGGGCGGGGCAGTCGTTGTTGAAGTCAGCGCATCGGATCGAAACAGCCATGCACCCGGGCTACCCGGTGCCTCCGGCCTGAAACGGCCGGGAGCACTGAGCCGACCGACTGAGCGCTATCCGGCGCAGTGGAAGTACGACAGCGTCGTGTGGGTCTTGGTCTGCTGTTCCCCGGTCAGGTCGATCTCGTACGCCCGCAGCACCGAAGCAAGCTGGGCCGCCACCGGGACCGCGGCGCGGGCGGCGCAGCGGGTGGACAGCTCGAGGATGCTGGAGCCGTCGGGGTAGGTCCAGCGTTCGACGGCCAGCCGGAAGTCCGCGCCCTGGGGGAGGATCTTCTCCCGCCGTACGTCGACCGGCCCGAAGATCGACAGATCGCCGATGCGGGTCCGGCCGGGGAGCAGCGCCAGCTGCTCCTTCGAGAACAGGGCGCGCAGCGGCCGCTCGCCGCGCACCGCCTTGCGCACGTCGTTCTTGCCGAGCCGCCGGGCGATCGCGCCGGTGCAGACGAACTGTCCGGGCATCGCGTCGACCTCGACGCCGAACCGCTTCGACCGGCGCAACCGGGCCGGCAGGTCGTCGGCGGCGCACGGCCGCAGCTTCACGACCGAGTCGTCGGCGCGGTCCTCGACGCTGCGGATGCGGGCCACCACCCCGTGCCGCTTCAGTTTCAGGTCGGCGGTGTCCAGGAAGTACACCTTGCGGGCCGACGCCCGCGAGAAGTCGACGCCCAGGGACGTGCAGGTGGCCTCGTGTGCATTCGCGGGCACGACCAGCTTGAGCTCCACCCGGTCCGCGTGACGGGTCGAGGCGAGCAGCCGGTCCAGCTCACGGCCGGGCAGCTGCCAGAACTGCTGCGCGTCAGCCTTCGTCGCCGGATCCTGCACGAGCTGCATGTGGCGGTTCCTCCGGGGTCAACCATGGTCGAACAGGTCCGGGTTCCCCAGCGTACGCAAGTCATGCGTACAGGTGCTGTGCCGTGGGTCATGGCCGCGGCCCGGATGCGCGGCGCCGGCGGGACCGGCACCGCGCATCCGGCCGGTCACGCCGGCCGGCGCCGGTTGAGCAGCGGGACCAGGTTGAGCAGCAGGCCGACCAGCGCCACGCCGGTCACCAGGTTGACGCCGGGGTGGAAGCCGCTGAAGTCGGTGCCCGCTCCCCCGTTCGTGAGCAGCGCCGTCAGCACGGCCAGCACCAGGGCCGCGCCCACCTGCCCCGAGGTCTGCACGAGACCGGAGGCCAGGCCCTGCTCGGAGTCGGCGATGCCCTGCGTCGCCTGGGCCATGATCGAGCTGAAGCCGAACGCGAAACCGCCGCCCAGCAGCAGCATCGTCGGCAGGACCGTCACGGCGTAGTGCGGTGCGTTGCCCGCCGTCAGCAGGAACCACGCGTAGCCCAGCAGCAGCGAGGTCATCGAGCTGATCAGCAGGCGCGGGGTGCCGTACCGGTCGATCAGCCGGCCCACGAAGGGTGACCCGAACGCGACCAGCAGGCCCGCCGGCAGCAGCGCGAGCGCCATCCGCAGCGGCGACCAGTGCAGGACGTTCTGCAGGTACAGCGTCATCATGAACTGGAAGCTCAGGTAGGAGCCGAACAGCGCGATCATGCTCAGGTTGGCCCGGATGACCGTGCCGGTGCGCAGGATGCCCAGCCGGATCAGCGGGTGCCGGACCCGCTTCTCGGTGACGACGAAGCCGGCCAGCAGCGCCACGGACAGCAGCAGTGAGCCCAGGGTCAGCGGGTCTGTCCAGCCGCGGTCCGGCGCGGACACGACGGTGTAGACGGCCAGCAGCATTCCGGAGGTCAGGGTCGCGGCGCCGACCAGGTCGTGGCCGCCGCCCGCGGCCGGGCGGTCGCGCGGGATCAGCGCCATGCCGGCGACCAGGGCCCCGATCGCCAGCGGTACGGGGATCAGGAACGTCCACCGCCAGCCGAAGCTGGTGAGCAGCCCACCCAGGATCAGGCCGGACGAGTAGCCGCTCGCACCGAAGACGGAGAACACCGACAGCGCGCGGTTGCGGGCCGGGCCCTCGTGGAACGTGGTGGTCAGGATCGACAGGGCGGTCGGCGCGGTGAACGCCGCGGCCAGGCCCTTGACGAACCGGGTGGCGATGAGCAGCGTGCCGTCGTCGACGAGGCCGCCGACGAGCGAGGCCACCGCGAAGACGGCGAGGGCGATCAGGAAGACCTTGCGACGGCCGAGCAGATCGGCGGTACGCCCACCGAGCAGCAGCAGTCCGCCGTAGCCGAGCACGTAGCCGTTGACGATCCACTGCAGCGACGTGGTCGACAGGCCGAGTTCGGTGCCGATGGACGGCAGCGCCACGCCGACCATCGAGACGTCGAGCCCGTCGAGGAAGAGCACGGCGCAGAGCACCGCCAGGACGCCCCAGAGACGCGGGGTCCAGCGCTGATCGACCGGAGTGGCCGGAGCTGCCGCCGGGAGGGCGGCTTCTGAGATAGTCACGGGCCAGAAGCTACATGCACGCGCATTAAATGTCGACGCATCAAATCCGCGTGCATATAATTTGGGTGCATCTACCTACCCCAGCAGTTAGGATGCGCCACATGACGTCCGAGCCGGCCCTGGTTGAGCGCTGGCGCTCCCTGCTGACCAGCTACAACGAGGTCGCCGGGCACCTGGAGCGGGCGCTGCAGGAGACCCACGGGCTGACCATGGGCGAGTTCGAGACGCTCGACCGGCTGATCACGGTCACCTGTGAGAAGCGACGCATGCAGGAGCTCGCCGCGGACATGTATCTGAGCCAGAGCGCGCTGTCCCGGACGGTCGCGCGGCTGGAGAAGGGCGGGCTGGTCTGCCGCAGCCTGTGTGAGGACGACCGCCGAGGGGTCTTCGTCACGGTGACGGAGGAGGGCCTGCAGCGGCACACGGACGCCCGTGCCACCCACCGGGCGATCCTCGCCGAGCACCTCGGCGCCCCGACCACGGCCGGCTGAGGCAGACCCCGCCGCCGGGTCACTCGGCCGTCGCGCGGTCCTGCCAGGTGCAGAGGCAGACCTTGTTGCCCTGCGGATCCGCGAGCACCCAGAAGCTCGGCGCCTCAGCGTCGCTGACCAGCGTGCCGCCCGCCGCCACCGCCGCGTCGATCCGCGGCTTGACCTGGGCCGGGTCCACCCACACGTCCGGGTGCCAGCGCTGCCGGGGCTCCTCGCTGCCGGACTGCTGCAACCACATGACCGGCAGTGCGCCGTACGGGTCGCGCAGCTCGTCGCCGGCCGGTTCCATCGCCAGCACGGCGCCCCAGAACGGCAGGACCGCGGCGAAATCCGGGCTGTCCAGGGCCAGCTCCAGCCGGGAGACGGTCGCGCCTTCGGTGGCCGTGCCGGCGTCGGCGGCGATGGTGGAGATCGTGCGGGCCAGCCGGAGGTCGCGACCGGTGACTGCGCGGACGTCGTGGCTGGTCAGGCGGATGTCGACGTGGGTGTAACGGAGGTCGAGGTCCGGGTGGTGGTCCATCGCCTCCGCGGCCGCGCCGATCGCGTCGACGATGGCCAGCCCGGCCGCGAAGTCCCGGGTACGGATCCTGGTCTGGAGCCCACCGAGCAGGTAGACCCATCCGGCCGGGGCCTCGTCGGCGATCTGCTGTCCCGTCAGCTTGGTCATGCAGGGATGCTCGCGCATGTGACCGAGAAGTCAAGCGCAACGCCCGTACGGCGTCAGAGGCCGGACGGCGTGCCGGGGCTGTCGTCGGTCGAGCCCTGCCCGAAGTTGCTGCGGCGTCCCGCCACGGCCGGGTCGGGTGACAGGTTGGGCTGGCCGCCCTGCTCCCCCGCCTGCGGCTCGTGCTCCTCGTCCGGGTCGTACGCGAGCGGCCCGTCCTTGCCCCGTACGTCGGTGCCGTCGACACCCCACGGTTGGTCAGTCATGGTGGCTGGCTACCCCGCCGGGGCGGCACTGATCCGGTCTCCTCGACGGGTCAGCTCCAGCCGGCGTCCCGACAGGCCTTGGTCAGCGCGTCGGCGTCCGCCTTCCAGGCCGTGGTGCTGTCGTTGGCGCTGTCCCCCACGGCCAGGACCCGGTCGGCGATCGTGTCGTTGTCGGTGCCGGCGGCCGACTTGCTGACCTTGTCGGCCAGGGCGAGCCGGGCCGCCGCCGTACGAGCCTCCGGGTAGCCGTCGGCGAAGTCGGTGCACGCCTGCTCGGCCGGGGCGTCGAGCACGCCGCCGGCCTGCTCCTCGCGGGCCGACCTGCCCACCGCCAGTCCCACCAGGACCACCGCGAGCACCACTGCCCCGATGATGACCTGACGCTTGTTGAGACTCAGCTTCACAACACTCCACTCTGAACGTACGGGCCGGAATCCGGTAGGCAGAGTATCCGCCGGCCGGGCTCCGGCCCGTAGGCACGAGGGTGCGCGTGCGGGGGATCAGCCGGCGCGGCGCGGCAGCTTCCAGCCCGGCCGCGGGAAGTGGCAGGTGTAACCGTTCGGGATGCGCTCCAGGTAGTCCTGGTGCTCCGGCTCGGCCTCCCAGAACGGGCCGGCGGCGGTCACCTCGGTGACGACCTTGCCCGGCCACAGCCCGGACGCCTCGACGTCCGCGATCGTGTCCAGCGCGACGCGCTTCTGCTCATCGTCGGTGTAGAAGATCGCCGACCGGTAGCTGAGGCCGATGTCGCCACCCTGGCGGTTCAGCGTGGTCGGGTCGTGGATCTGGAAGAAGAACTCCAGCAGCTCCCGGTACGACGTGACGGCCGGGTCGTAGACGATCTCGATCGCCTCGGCGTGGGTCCCGTGGTTGCGGTACGTCGCGTCGGGCACGTCGCCACCGGTGTAGCCGACCCGGGTCGAGACGATGCCCGGGCGCTTGCGGATCAGGTCCTGCATTCCCCAGAAACAGCCTCCGGCGAGTACGGCCTTCTCTGCGGTCATCGCGATACACCTCTTTCTCGGCGGCCGCCGGACGACGGCTGCCTGCCCCACGAACGGTAGCGCGCCGGCGAGCCCGGCCGCGGACGAGCGGCGACCCGATCAGGTGCGGTTCGCGCCGGTGGGCTTAGCGGTCCCGGTCCTGGGTAGGTGAAGGGACTGACGCGCTGGTCAGCACGGGTCGGCGTCGGAAGCAGGACGGAGATGATCATGACCGATACACAGTCGCGCACTGTGTGGCCGGCGGAGGCGTCGACCGCACAGCTCGTGAGCCAGATGACCGAGCAGGTGTCCACCCTCGTGCGGGACGAGCTGGCGCTCGCCCGCGTGGAGATGGTGGAGAAGGGCAAGCGCGCCGGGACCGGCGCCGGGTTGCTGGGCGGGGCCGGCGTGCTGGCCATGTACGGCGTGGGCGCCCTGCTCGTGACCATCGGAGCAGCCCTGGCAGTCGTGTGGCCCACCTGGCTGGCGGCCCTCGTCGTCACCGTTGTGGTGTTCGCCATCGCGGGCGTGGCCGCACTGCTGGGCAAGAAGCAGGTCCAGCAGGCCGTACCGCCGGCGCCGACCGCCGCGGTCGACAGCAGCAAGCGGGACGTGGACGCGGTCAAGGCCGCCGTCCGGGACGGGAGGCACGGATGAGCAGCGACACCACCACCCGCCTGAACGGCACGGCCCCGCAGGATCCGGCGCAGCTCAAGGCCGAGATCGCGCGTACCCGGGAAGACCTGGGCGAGACCGCCGCGGCCCTGGCCGCGAAGACCGATGTGAAGGCCCGCGTACGCGCGAAGGCCTCCGATGTCGCCGTCCGGACCACCGCGCTGGCGGGCACCGTCCGCGACCGGGCCGCGACGACGGTACGGCGTCCCGTGCCGGTGGCGATCGTGGCCGCCGTCGCCTCTGCGGCCACGGTGGCGCTGGTGCTGATCCGCCGCAGCCGCCGCTGACCTCTGACGCTCGGCAGCCCGTCCCGATCCGGGGCGGGCTGTCGTCGTTAAGCGAGCTGTTTTCCGGTTTCGCCGGTTTCCGGAGCTGATCCGAGGCGTAATAGGGCATGTGAAACGTCTGCTCACAGTGCTCAGCGCCCTCTTCCTGACCGTCGCGCCGGCTCTCGTCCCGGCCACCCCGGCAGCCGCGGTGACCCCGGCCGACGCAGCACCCGCCTTTCACGTGGTCCGCCCCGGCGAGACGATCAAGAGCATCGCCCGGGCCCGCGGCCTGCGCCCGCGGGACCTGCGCGCCTGGAACGGCATCGTCAAACCGAACCAGCCCAGCGCGGACGGAGTGCTCAACCTGGCCCGTCCGGCCGCCGGACGGCTCTCCGGCTGGCGGTCCTCGATCGAGGTCGTGACCCCGGGCGCGGTGAACTGGGACCCCGCCAAGAAGTGCCCGGTACGCCCGGCCGACCTGCGCAAGGTCTGGGTCACCTACATCGACTTCTACGGCGTGTCCCACCAGGGCAGCATCATCGTGCACCGCACCATCGCCACCCGTACCCAGCGGGCGTTCCGGACCCTGTACCGGATGCGCTTCCGGATCCAGGGCATGAGCCCGATGGCCCTCAACGCGCCCTACATCTCCGACATGGCCGCGGTCACCTCGGGCTACAACTGCCGGGTCGTCAGCGGGAGCAAGACCTGGTCGCAGCACGCGTACGGCAAGGCCATCGACGTCAACCCGGTGCAGAACCCGATGGTCCGCGGCTCGTACGTCGACCCGGCCGCCGGCACCGACTTCCTGCGGCGCGACGTCTACCGCCGCGGCATGATGCACGCGAGCGGTGCGGTCCGGGCGTTCACCGACCAGGGCTTCTACTGGGGCGGACGGTGGAACAGCCTCAAGGACGACATGCACTTCAGCATGAACAACCGCTGATCACGTCCGCGAGGTGCCGTACGCGGCGAAGGAACGACGGTCACCGTGCCAGGTCTGGGCGGCCAGCGCGGCCAGGTCCGCGTCGTTGAGCTGCACCCGCGCGGCGGCGGCGTTCTCGGCCAGGCGGGCCGGACTGCGGGTGCCGGGGATCGGCACGACATCCGGCCCCTGGGCTAGCAGCCAGGCCAGGGCGAGCTGAGCGGGGCTGATCCCGTACGCGGCGGCGATCGTGGCCAGCTCCTTCACCAGCGCGAGGTTGGCGGTCAGGTGCTCACCGGCGAAGCGCGGATCGTCCCGGCGGAAGTCGCCGTCGCCGTACGCGGCCGGCAGCACCCCGGTCAGCAGCCCCCGTCCGAGCGGGCTGTACGGCACCAGCCCCACCCCGAGCCGCCGCGCCGCCGGGACGACGTCCCGCTCGGGCTCACGCCACGACAGCGACCACTCGAACTGCACCGCCGCGATCGGGTGCACCGCCACCGCCTGCTCGAGCTGCCCCGGGTCGGCCTCGGACAGCCCGAGGTGCCGCACCTTGCCCGCGGTGACCAGCTCGGCCATCGCGCCGACCGTCTCGGCCACCGGTACGGCCGGGTCGACGCGGTGCAGGTAGTACAGGTCGATGGTGTCGACGCCGAGCCGCTCCAGTGACGCGTCGCAGTACCGGCGCACATGGTCGGGCCGGCCGTCCAGCCGCACGCCGTCCTCGCCGCGGACGAGGCCGAACTTGGTCGCCAGCACGACCTCGGCGCGCCGCCCGGCGATCGCCCGGCCGATGAGCCGCTCGTTGTGCCCGCGGCCGTAGCTCATCGCGGTGTCGATCAGCGTGACCCCGAGGTCGAGGGCGGTCCGGACGGTGGCCACGGACTGCTCGTCGTCGGCCGGCCCGTACGCCTGGGAGAAGCCCATGCAGCCGAGGCCGAGCGCGGGCGTGGACAGGTCACCGAGATGTCGTTCCATGTCCCTCAGCCTGCGGCGGTGGCTTTCATAAGTCCAAGACGGCTTTGCGCTCCCATTCATCGCGCAGCACGATGAGTGGATGGAGCTGCGCCAGTTGACCTACTTCGAGGCCGTCGCCCGGCACGGTGGCTTCACCCGGGCCGCCGAGCAGTTGCGGGTGGCCCAGTCCGCGGTGTCCGCGCAGATCCGGGCGCTGGAGGCGGAGCTGGGCACGGCCCTGTTCGCCCGGACCACCCGCCGGGTGGCGCTCACCGAGGCCGGCGAGTTGCTGCTGACCCGCTGCCGGCGGGTGTTCGGCGAGCTGGACGGCGCCCGTACGGATCTCGCGGAGCTCGCGGCCGTGCTGCACGGGCGGGTGACGCTCGGCTCGATGGCCGTGCTCGGCGGCTACGACCTGCCCGCCGCGCTCGCCGGCTTCCACACCCGGTTTCCGGGTGTCTCGCTGGCGCTGCGCACCGGGCTGATCGCCGAACTGCTGGCGCTGCTGGACGCGGGCGTGGTCGATCTGGTGCTCGGGCCGGTCCACGACGACCTGCCCGCGCGGTTCACGGCCCGGCACCTGGTGGACGAGCAGGTCGTCCTGGTCCTGCCGCCCGGCCACGCGGCGGTCCGCGAGCTGGCCGAGGTGCGCGACGAGCCGTTCGTGTGCCTGCCGGCGGGCAGCGGACTGCGGGCCATCCTGGACCGGGCGGCCACCGCGGCGGGCTTCGAGCCGCGGGTGCAGTTCGAGACCCACAGCGCTGCGAGCATCCGGGAGCTGGTCGGGGCGGGGCTGGCGGTGGCCCTGCTGGCCCGCTCGGCCACGGTGGCTCCGGGACCGGCCGTCACCGTCGTACGGCTGGACCCCGCGCCGGCCCACCCGGCCATCGGCCTGATCCAGCACCGGGACCGGCGGCTGAGCGCCGCGGCCCGGGCCTGCCGCCAGGAGCTGATCAGGCGGGCCTGAGCAGGGCGACCAGGAAGTCGGAGGCGGGCCCGAACGGGCGCAGATCCCAGGTGGCCAGCAGCAGGTCCTCGGCCAGCCCGGCGGCGGCCGCGTCGGTGAGGAAGTCGTCGAACTCATAGCCCCGGTCGGCACCGAAGCCGATCGCTACCCGGCCGTTCCCACCCAGGTGGGCGCGCATCCGCCGGAGGATCTCACCACGGGTGTCCGGGGCCACGAAGGTCATCACGTTGCCGGCGCAGACGATCACGTCGAAGCGGTCCGGCAGCTCCAGCTCGGTCAGGTCGCCGACCTGCCAGTCGGTGCCCGGATAGTCCTGGCGGGCGGCGGCGATCAGCTCCGGATCAAGATCCACGCCGGTCACCCGGTGACCGGCCGCGGCGAGCCGG
>NZ_JBEZGQ010000183.1:0-11350 GCF_040650095.1 Actinoplanes sp. NPDC048791
CGGCGAACCGCTGACCGCGCAGGCACCTCCGCCCGCGCTCGGCGAGCACAACGCGGAGCTGCCGGAACTGCTGCGCCGCTGGCAGGCCGGCCGGAGCCCGGCTCTGGCCGACGACCCCGGGCGCTGACCCGGTCGGTGCGGACACGGGCCACCTCCATCGGTTTGTACGAACCGGTACGTTAGTTATTCTCCCCGAAACAATCCCTGTCAAGAGACAACCGCCGATCTCAGCTCATCCGCATTGATCCGCTGTGCGGTCCCGGTAGACCGCTGCACGGACCGAAGGTTAGGGTCGCGCCATGACGGAATCGCTGGCGGCCGACTGGTGGGGCACCGCGGTGTCCCGTATCGAGCCGAACGTCGTGGAACTGCGCGGCACACCGGTCCAGGACCTCATCGGCACGATCGGGTTCGGTTCGATGATCTGGTTCATGCTCCGCGGGGAGCGTCCTCTCCCCCAGCAGTCGGACCTGCTCGAAGCAGCCCTCGTGGCCGGTGTCGACCACGGCCCCCACGCCCCGTCCATCGCGGTGGCCCGGATGACCGCCACCTGCGGGGTCGGGCTCAACAACGCGATGGCCGGCGCGATCAACACCCTCGGCGACTCGCACGGCGGCGCGGGCCAGGAATGCGTGATGATGCTGGACGAGATCCGCCGGCGCGAGGCCGCCGGCCAGGCTCTACCGGCCGCGACCGACCAGGTCATCGCCGAGTGGCGGGCCCGCGGTGTCCGCTATCTGCCCGGCTTCGGTCACCGTTTCCACACCCGCGACCCGAGACGCGATCCCCTGCTGGCTCTCGTCGACGAGGCCGTCGCCGCCGGCGTCGTGGACGGCGCTCACCTGCGTGCCGCCCTGGCCGTCGAGGCAGCTCTCAACCGGGCCCGCGACAAGCCGATCCCGATGAACATCGACGGCGCCACCGCGGTCATCTACGCCGAGCTCGGCTTCCCCGCCCCGCTGGCGCGAGGGCTGTTCGTCCTCAGCCGCAGCGTCGGCATCCTCGCGCATGCCTGGGAGGAGACCGGGCAGGGGCGGCGCAACAAGGGACCGATCCCGCCCGCCATCCGGCCCACCTATCTGGGGTGACAGCATGGCCTCGTCCTATCGCCTGTCCATCGCCACGTCCTGCCTGTCGGGCGCCCTCGACGACAAACTCGCCGCCGCCGCGGCGGCGAGGTTCCACGGCATCGAACTCGCCGACAACGATCTCGTCGCGTCGTCCTGGTCGCCGGACCGGATCAAGCAGGAATGCGACCGCCGCGGCCTGACGATCGACGCCTACCAGCTGCTCTCCGACGTGGAAGCGGTGCCGCCGCAGGTCTTCGCCGCGACCCTGCGCCGGGCCGAGCGGACGTTCGACCTGCTCGAGCAGCTCGGCACCCGCACTCTGCTGGTCGGCTCGTCGACGTCGGCCGACGCCGTCGATGACGACGACCTCGCCGCCGAGCAGCTGCACGCCCTGGCCGTCCGCGCCGAGCACCGCGGCCTGCGCATCGCGTACGAGGCGCAGGCGTGGGGACGGTTCGTCAGCACCATTCCGCACGCGTGGCGCATTGTCCGCCGCGCCGGCCACCGCGCCCTCGGCCTCTGCCTGGACAGCTTCCACGTGCTGTCGCCCGCCGGGAGCGATCCGGCCGGCCTCCGGGTCATCCCCGGCGAGAAGGTGTTCCACCTCCAGCTGGCGGACGCGTCCGGCCCGACCGCGAACGTCGTCGAGGGAGGGCGGCACCACCGGCTCTTCCCCGGCTTGGGCTCCTTCGACCTCGCCACGTTTCTCGCCCACGTGCTGAGCACCGGCTACGGCGGCCCGCTGTCACTCGACGTCCTCAACGACGTCTACCGGCAGGCGGATCCCCGGCACGCCGCGATCGACGGCATGCGGTCACTGCTGGCCCTGCAGGAATCGGCGGGCGCGGTCGCCCCGCCACCGGCCCGGGACCGGCTCCGCTCGGGTGGGCTTCCCCCGGCGCCCGAGCTCAGCGGCATCGTCTTCACCGAGGTCGCCGTGGACGAGATCTCCGGTCCGGCCGTGGCCCGGGCCCTGGCCGCGCTCGGCTTCGCCCACGTCGGTCAGCACCGATCCAAACCGGTGCAGCTCTGGCAGCAGGCCGAGGCCCGGATCCTGCTGAACTTCGCCGCGCAGCGGACCGTCACCCCCGGCACGGCAACGATCTGCGCCCTGGCAGTGGAGAGCGCCGATCCGGACGCCTCGACCCGCCGGGCGGAACAGCTGCTCGCCCCGGTGCTGCCCCGGCTGCGCGAGCCGCAGGAGGCGGAGCTGACCTCCATAGCCGCCCCCGACGGCATCGCGGTCTTCCTCGTCCGCACCGGGCCGGACCGGGACAGCTGGATCCAGGACTTCGTACCCGCACCGGCCCCGGCCGGTGGCGGCACGGGGATCACCGGCACCGATCACCTGTCACTGACCGACGAGGTCGACGACTTCGATGAGGCGGCCCTGTTCTACCGCGTGGTGCTGGGTCTGCGGGCGGCCGGGATCGTCGCGCCGTTCGGGCTGATCCGCAGCCGGGCCGCCGCCGATCCCGGCCACCGGGTGAGAATCACGCTCAGCACGGCGGCGTTGCGCCGCGGCGACTGGGCTCCGGTGATCCCCAGTCCGCAGCATGTCGCCTTCGCGACCGACGACGCGCTCGCCAGCGCGGCGGCGATGCGGGCGCGCGGCGCACCGTTGCTCGCCATCCCGGACAATTACTACGCCGACCTGGAAGCTCGCTTCGATCTGTCTGCGCACTTCGTGGCGGCCCTGCGCGCGAACTCGGTTCTCTACGACCGCGACGAGCACGGCGCCTACCTGCACTTCTACACCGAGATGCTCGGCTCGCGCGTGTTCTTCGCCGTGGTGCAGCGCATCGACGGCTACACCGGCTACGACGGGCCGGTCAGCGCGCCGGTCCGGATGGCGGCCCACCGGCAACGCCGCCTGGTCACCCTGCGCGGCAGCTCAACCGGTGCATCCGTACGCCACGACTTCTCCCTGGCCCACCTGACCGCGTTGAGTCTGTCCCCACCGGAACTCGTCGACGCCGCGGCCGAAGCCGGCTACCGGTACGTCGGGCTGCGCCTGACCCGGGTGACGCCGCAGGAGCCGCACTATCCGCTCGCCACCGACCCGGCCCTGTTGCGCACCACCAAGTTGCGCCTGGCCGCCACCGGCATCGAGGTGCTGGACATCGAACTGGCCCGGATCAGCCCCGACGACGACCCCCGGGACCTGGAACGGTTCCTCGACGCCGGAGCGGAACTCGGCGCCCGGCACGTCATCGCCCAGCTCCCCGATCCGGACCGCAACCGCAAGATCGAGCGGTTCGCGCGCCTGTGCGAAATGGCCCGGCCCCGCGGCCTCACCGTCGACCTCGAGTTCCCCTCCTGGACCGAGACACCGGATCTGAACGCCGCGGTCCGCGTCCTGCGTGGCGCCGGTCAGCCGAACGCCGGCATCCTGGTCGACCTGTTGCACTTCGCCCGGTCCGGTTCGAGCATCGCGGACCTGCGCCAGCTCCCCGCCGAGTGGTTCCACTTCGTGCACGTCTGCGACGCACCGCCGGCGGTGCCGCCCACCAACGAAGGACTCATCCACACCGCCCGCTTCGAACGGCTCTTCCCCGGCGAGGGCGGCATCGACGTCCACGGCATCCTCGACGCCCTACCGGCCGGACTGCCGTACGCCCTGGAGATTCCCCGGGCGACGCTGGTCGCCCAGGTGGGCGGCAAGGAACACGCCCGGCAGGCCATCACGGCAACCCGCGACTACCTCCGGCGCCGGTGACCGGTCCCGGCGAGGCCTTCGTACAGCCTCGCCGGGACCGGGTGCACATGACCTACTTGACGATCCGGACCGTCGCCGTGGAGGTGAGCTGTTCCTGCCGGCCGTCGTGCCGGAAGGTTCCGGCCAGCGTCAACGGCACCGCGTCACCCGCCGGCACGTTGTTGTCGAGGTCGGCCCGGTCGAACACCACGGTCAACGTACGACCGATGGTCTTGGCATTTGTTGCCTTGACGGGTGTCCGCGACAGCGGTGTCCGCAGGGCGACGTCGCCGTCGAGGCGATAGCCGGGCGGAAGGCTCAGCGTCGCGACCACGACGCCGCGCACCCCGGTGAAGATCCCGGTACGGGAGCTCAGATCAAGGCTCGGCGGCAGGAACCGCAACGCACCCGGCAGGTCCCGTGGCGACAGGTACACCTCGATCTTGCCGGTCGGCCGCGGGTCGGTGCAGTCGTTGAAGTAGTACTCACCGGCGCGGTCGAACGTGAAAGTGGAGCTCCGCCCGGGGTCCAGCTTGAGATTGAAGAGCCCCTCGAAGAACTGGGTCGCGCAGTGCGGCTTCTGGTTCGGGAAGGTCGGGAACGTTTCCGCCCCCGGGTTCCGGAAGGTCACGGTGGTTCCCACCGGCACCCGCAGGTGGGTCGGGGCCATACCGCGCTGGGACGTGCTGTCGCGCGCGGTGGCGGTGTCGGTGGTGCGGTCCTGGCGGCCCAGGTACACGGTGTTGTTCACCGTCGCGCCCTCGACCGGATCGCCCTGGACGGGACGGCGGATCGCCAGCGGTGCCGGGTCGGGCCCCTCCTGGCTGCCCGACTCCGTCGCGTACCGGCCGCCGAGCTTGAACGCCCACAGCGAATCGCCCTGGGTCACCGAGGCGCCGTACGGGTTCGTGGACCCGGCGGCGAGAACGGCGACGTACTGCTCGCCGTTCACGGTGTAGGTGATGGGGGCACCGGCGATGCCCGATCCGGTCTGGAACTGCCAGAGCACGTCGCCGTCGCGGGCGTCCATCGCCAGCAGCCGGCCGTCGATCTGCCCGGCGAACAACAGGTCGCTCGCGGTCGTCAACGGGCCCTGGCCGTGCGACATGTCCGTGCCGAGGTGATTGCGCCACCGCACCTTGCCGGTCGAGGCGTCGTAGGCGAGGATGCCGCCGGTCTGGTACTGGCCGATGGCCCGCTGCCCGTTGGCCGCGGCGCCGTTCCAGTGCGCCACGGGGTTGGTGCCGTACGGGAAGTAGACCAGGTTCGTGTGGTGGCTGTAGGAGTGGTTCGACCAGTCACCGCCGCCGTTCTGGCTGGTGGTCGACAGGATCGGCAGGTCCCACTGCGGGTCGTACATGCAGCCGCGGCGGTGGTCGGCCGGCGAACCCTGCGGGTACGTGAGGAACGGCTGGTCCGCCGCGACATAACTGTCCGGGTTGAAGACCAGATTGCCGTCCGCGTCGGGCTGATAGCCGTTGTAGTTCGGCACCGCACGCCACGGGTCTCCCGGGACATTGCGCGGGTCCAGCTTCTGCCAGACGACGCACTCGGGCAGCAGGCGCTCCGCCGGGAACGGCTGGGTGGCGGCGTTGTGCTGCCGGGAGTCCTGGATCATCGGCTTGTCGGCGACGGGAAGCACGGGCTTGCCGGTGGTCCGGTCGAGCACGAAGTGGTGCCCCGACTTGCTGCCGTAGAACACCACCTTGCGCTTCTGACCCTTGACCTTGATGTCGGCCAGGGTGGGCGGATGGACGTTGTCCATGTCCCACACGTCGTGCCGGATCGACTGGTAATGCCACTTGTAGGCCCCGGTCTTCCGGTCGACCGCGACCATGGTGGTGGAGAACAGGTTGTCGCCCGGACGCTGCGAGCCGTCCTGTGAGCTCCGGCAACTACGCGGGTTGCCGAAGGTCAGGTAGTACAGGCCGAGTTCAGGGTCGACCGCGCCGTGGATCCACGGGGTGGCCCCGCCTTCGAGGTTGCACTGCGTGCCGTCGGGCAGCACGGGCCCCCAGGTGGCGCCGGCGTCGACGGAGTTGCCGTTGACATCGGTGTAGAGGGTCCCGCGGTCCGGCCCTCCGAAGAAGTGCCACAGGTAGGCGCCGTCGCTCGCGCGCACCGCCACGACTGCGGCCCGGTCGCCGTTGGCCGCGTGGGCGTAGACGATGCCGTCGCTGTAGACGGTCGCGACCCGGTCGATGCTGCCCAGATCGACGCCGGCCTGGACCGCCGGCTGCGAGACCCACACCTGGGCGCCGGTCTGCTGGTCGAGCGCGACGATGCGATCGCCGGCGGCGAGCGTGAAGACCTTGCCCTGGCCGAGGGAGACCCCGCGCCGGGTGTCCGCCGTCTCGAACCCCTCGGGCGCCCACTTCCACTTGGGCGCGCCGGTCACGCCGTCGACGGCGATCACCTCACCACCGGGTGTGTCGAGGTAGATGACCCCGTCGGCGACGACGGGTGTCGTCTGCTGGCCGACGTCGTCACTGGCCGGCGCGACCGCCGACACGTGCGTGCGCCAGGCCGGGCCCAGCTGGTCGAGGTTCCGCTTCGTGATCTGCTTCAGTCCCGAGTAGTGCTGGTTCGCGAGGTTGCCGCCGACGGCCGGCATGTCGGCCCCCGTCGGCTCCAGACCTGGCGGCTCGGCTTCGGTGCCCGCCCGGGGGCTCTGGGCGAACGCGGTGGACGGCCCGACGGCAACAGCGACGCCGAGCAGGCCCGCCAGGAGAATTCGTGGTTTCATCGATCGCCTTCCGCTGTGGCTACTTGCGCTTGGCCGGAGTGCAGAACGGCTCGAGGCCCATGGCCGACTTGATGCCGTGCTCGAGGTGCGCCTGAAACGCGGCGGCACCGGGGAACGTGGAGTTCTCCTGGAAGGCAGCCGCGTCGTGGCCGAGCGTCGTGAGCCAGGCCCGGCCACCGTCGTAGTACTGGCACCAGGTGACCGGGTGGAAGTCACCGTGCCCGGGGTGCGAGCCCTCTCCGCCCGCGCCGCCGGCCAGCGTCCGCTCATCCACGGTGGCGAGGAAGTTCACGTTGGTCGGGAACGGCACGAGGTTGTACCACTCGTCGGAGAATCCCCAGCGTCGCGGCAGGTCCTTGGTCGATACGTCGCGGTTGTTGACGACGACGACGTCGCCGGGCTGGCTGCGCCCGTGGTTGTAGTAGTTCGCGTTGCCGAGCAGCCCCTCGTACCACTTCCAGCCGTACTCGGTGCCGAAGGCGTTGTGGACTCCGACAAAACCGCCGCCACCCTGGATGTACTTGCGGAGTGACTCGCGGGCCCAGTCGAGGCGGGTGCCGCCCTCGGCGCCGCGCGCGTGGTTCCACAGGGTGTCGCGGGTGGGGCTCATGAAGATCACGGCCCGGTAGCTGGAGTCGAGCCGCTCGATGGCCTGGACGTCCTCGGTGACGTGAACCTCGATGCCGTCCGCGCTCAGCATCCTGACCAGGGCGGACTGCGCCACGTTGGAGCTGTTCAGCGGGCGCGGCCACGCCGCCGGATCACTGTGATCGTGGGTGATCACGTACGGGCGGGGAAGGGCGAGGCCCTTGACGCTCGGGTTGTCGGGATCGAGAACCTGTCCCAGGTTGGCGTGTCTGGGACCCGCCGTACGCGAGTACACCAGCACCTTGTTGTCCCGCTCGGTGCCCCAGTCGCTGTAGCAGCTCGGGTCGACCCCTCGGCACACGCCGTAGACGGGATCGATGCCGGTCGGCCTGGCGGGCTGTCCGTTCGACGAACCGGTGAGCGCCAGGGCCGAGGCCGGCGCGAGGATCGCCAGCGCCGCGATGGGCACGACCGTTCTGAGCCAGTGGTTGTTCATGCCGGGGAACTCCCGTCTGGAGGTGTATTCCAGTGCAGCTCAAGGCTGGCTCCGCCGACGACCACAAAGGTCCGCTGGGTGGACTAGTTGAACCGCTAGACAGACCATAGCGGCGGGTGACCACGCTCACAAGGTGGCTATATAGGTCACTGTCAGTGAATCGCCCGCGCGTGATCAAGCACACCGCGGCGTCGGCCTTCCGAAAACTTTTCGGCACACCGTCGGCAACCATGTCCAGCTAGATGCCGGTTACATCTATCGATGCACATCGATTACTGCTACCTTCCGAAAACGATTTCGTCGTGCTCGCACATAAGGGCCGCGCCCGGAGCCGGCCTCGATCAGGAAGGAAACGAGATGGCACCTGGACGCACTCGGCGCCTTTTGGCGGTCGCGCTCGCGGTCGGCCTGGGCGCGACACTCTCGGTCATGACGATGACGGCGCATGCCGCCGCCGCCGGCTGCCAGGTGTCGTACACGGTCGGTTCGCAATGGCAGGGTGGTTTCGGCGCCTCCGTGGCCGTGACCAACCTCGGTGACCCGATCAACGGGTGGACGCTGCGATGGTCGTTCGGCGCCGGGCAGACCGTCGGCCAGGCATGGAACGCCACCGTGACCCAGTCCGGAGCGGCGGTCACCGCGGCCGGCATGAGCTACAACGCGGCGCTGGCCACCGGCGCAAGCGCGTCGTTCGGCTTCAACGGAACCTGGACCGGGTCGAACCCGGTGCCGACCGGCTTCACCCTGAACAACGTCGCCTGCACCGGCAGCACCACCACGACGCCCCCGACAACCCCGTCCACCACCGGACCGACCACGACGCCGCCGACCGGAACGCCGCCGGCCAGGACCGTCCGGGTCTACTGGCTCAAGCCCACCGACAAGGCGTTCGACCAGCGGTACCCCGACGGCATCACCAGCGTCATGCAGGAAGCGCAACGGTTCTTCAAGGCTCAGCTCGGCAAGACGTTCACGCTGAACAACCCGGTCGTCGAGGTGGTCAACGGCCTGCACGACACGAACTGGTACATCACCAACAACTGCACCGGCAGCGACCACTACTGGTGCGTGGTCGAGAACGGCCAGCGCGAGCTGCAGCAACGGTTCGGCGCCGACAGCCGGTGGATCAACGTCGAGGAGGTCAGCGCCGAGGAGCCGAACCGGTCCGGCGGCGGCGGGGGCAACGGCTGGGTGCTGCTCAGCGGCCACGACGCCGACGGCGCCGCGGGGGTCAACGGCCCGATCAACCGCTGGTACGGCGGCATGGTCCACGAACTGGGCCACGCTTTCGGCCTGCCCGACGCCACCTCGACCGACGGCACCTGCATGTCGGCGTCGCTCTACGACTACCCCAACTGCACCTTCAGCCAGAGCCAGAAGAATGGCATCCTCAACGGTCCGTTCGCCAGTTTCCTGTCCTGACGAACGTCAACACCTGCGGTTGCCCTCCGTTGTGGAACGTCTGCGCCGGCTCTCGTTCACATATCTGGAGGCGTCCTCCCGCCGCCGGCAGCGGCAGACCTCCATCGGCTGACTGCGAACCGCCGGCCCGGTGGGCGAAACTTCACCACGTGGAGCACGCCCATCGGGTCCGTGCCGGAACCGGCTCGCGTGACGCTCCGCGCCAATCGCGTGCACGAAATGCGGGTGTCGAGGTGCCATCCGGGGCGCTGGAGGAGCTCCCCGAGCGGCACGGATCCGGCTGAGCCACTCCAGTTTCCCCTTGCGGGGAGCGCCTACGGAACCGGATCGGTCATCGATGTACAGGGTTGTTAACAACACGAAGACGCTCTACCGTTGACAACGATGTCAGTCGATGAAGCGCGGTAGACAGCGCCCGGCCCGACAGCGCTTCTTGCTGCCTTCATCGCACGCACCGTCCGCTCATTCAGATCCGATTCCCCCATCGGTCGACGAGAGGAGGTCTCTTCCTAAGCGCTGTCGACGCAACCCCCTCAGCGTCACCATCCCCACCGGTGCGCGTTCCGCACGCGTGCCCAGCGAAAGGCACTCGGATGACACGTAGCAAGCGCCTCGGCGCAGCTGTCAGCATCGCCGTTCTGGCGTCCACCGCCCTGGCAGCTGTCCCCGCCTCCGCCTCCTCCCCCGCCACGTTCCAGTTCCCCGAGAACGCCCGCCGACAGATTCCGCTCGTTCAGGCAGCCAGCGCCATCCGTAGGGAAATCGAGCGCAACGCCTACCCCGGGTACGCCGGGATCGAGCTTCAGGACAAGCAGGTCGTCGTGTGGTGGAAGGGCGCACTGCCCACCCGGATCAAGCAGACGATCGCCACCTCACGGTCGATCGCCCCCGTGCGAGTCGGCGCGGCCGAGAACTCGTTGAGTGAGCTGCGGGCCGCGGGCGCCACACTGCGTTCGGCGTACGCCGCGCAGCAGCCGCGGATCAAGTACGCCGTGGACGGCAGCAAAATCGTCGTCGCCACGAGCACGCGGACGGGCGTCACCCGGCTGGCCCCGGAGGTCGGGGTACCGGTCGAAGTTGTCGACCAGGGCGCGAAGGTGCTGACCAGCAGGCGCGACGACTGGGCACCCTGGAAGAGCGGCGCCGACCAGATCAACGGCAATTCGCGCTGCACGACCGGCTTCCCCGTACGCAACGGCAACAACGAACGGTTCATCCTGACCGCCGGACACTGCGGCAGCAACGGCAATCAGATCCGCGACGGCGTCGGCGAATTCATCGGTACGTTCACCGCCGACAACGACGGCCACGACATCGCCCTGATCAGCACCCCGGGCAACGTGGACAACGTCATGTACGTCGGCGGACTGGACAGCAACGCCGTCACCACCGTCGCCGGGTGGGACTGGACGTTCCCCGGCGAGTACCTCTGCCAGTCCGGCGGATCCTCCGCCCGCGACATCGGCGGTCCCGTGTGCGGACTGCGGGTCGAGAAGTACAACACCGACCCGGGCGACGCCGTCGAGGCCCGCCAGGTCGACGGCCAGCCGGCGGTGCGCGGAGGCGACAGCGGTGGGCCCGTCTACGGCCCGGGCGCGAACGGCACAGTGATCGCCAAGGGCATCAACAACTACACCTACGTCGGCAACAACACCATCCTGGGCTTCCAGGACTTCGGCACCGCGACCCGCGACTACGGCATCTGGATCGTGGAGTAGCACCCCAGCCGGTAGACGCGACCGGCTCAGCGCCGTCCGTTCACGTTGACGTGGCGGTCGTCGATGAGCGCATCAGCGACTCCGGCCGGCACAGCACGGTGATGCGATACGACAGGCCGACGTTGGACCAGATCTGGCCCCGCAGCGTGAGGCAGATGCCGACCCGGTCGTCGTGCTCGGGGTGCTCGAAGAAATCCGCCTGCGGGTCGGCGATCGCGCCGACCAGACCTTGCGTGCCCTGCGTGGTGCCCGGCACCTGGAGCAGGCCGACGACAACCTGCACCTCGGCGTCGTCGAGCTCGAGAACGGAGTACCAGTGGGTGTCGGGCAGAAACAGCTGCGAGTCGACAGCGCGCCGCTGGTAACGCGGTCCCATCATTCCGGATGCCGGGTCGGGGACGTCGCCGATCCAGGCCGTCCCAGCGAAGTCGGTGCGCAGCCGCTGAGCGTCGGAGGGAAACACCGTAACGAGCGTGTCGAGGCGAGGCTGGGCGGCGAGGTAAACGGATGCGTCGGTCACGATCGCACTCTAATCTGCGGCAGGTCGGCCCCTACGCATTGCGTCGCAGACTCGCGCCTCGGGCGTTCGGGGCGGTGCAGCACCGCCCCGAA
>NZ_JBEZGQ010000184.1:0-11312 GCF_040650095.1 Actinoplanes sp. NPDC048791
GGTCGACGGCGGCCTCCAGGGTGCCGTCGACCCGGCGCGGGCCGCGGGAGCCCGGAAAGGAGCCGGCCATGCCCACTGATCTCGACGACCTGTTCACCTCGCTGGGCCGGCACGCGGACGGCATCCCGCTGGCCCCGGCGGAGCAGGCCCGGCACCGCGGGCGGCAGCGCACCCGGAACCGAGCCATGGTCGCCGCGGCTGCCGCGGTGTGCCTGATCGCCGCCGGCCTGGGCGTTGTCCTGGTGCGGCACGACCGGCAGTCCGCGCCGGTGACGTCGAAGCGCACGTTGCCGACGGTGGGCGCGCCGGTCGAGTTCGGAGACCAGGCCCGGGCCGCGACCGTGGCGGGCACCGACGGCCGGCTCTACACCGCCTGGCAGACCCTCAACGGCCAGATCAGCATGAACGCGGTGGAGTTGCGCACCGGCGCGGTCGCCTGGCCGGCCCGGCCGCTGGGCAGCCGCACCGATGAACTGCTCGCCGTCAACTTGCTGCCGCGGGCGCTGGTGGTCACCTTGCGCCACGGTTCCGCCAACACAATGCACATCTTTGATCCCGCCGACGGCCGGGAGCGGTGGGCGTTGCCCTTCGAGCCCGGGGACGACGTGGTCCGGCACGAGTCCGTGGTGGTCCGGGCGTCGGCGAACGGCCGTACGGAGGCGTTCGACTGGGCGAGCGGGGTCCGTCGCTGGCAGCAGCCGGCCCCGGCCGACCGGCCGGTGTACTCGATGGGCACCTATCTGGACCGCGACGAGGACCTGTGGCTGGGCCGGCCGTTCTACTTCACGGACGACCGGCTGGTGCAGGTCACCCGGGCGGGCAAGGTCCAGGTCCGGGACATCACGACCGGCGAGCTGAAACGTACGGTCGCAGCCGCGCCGCCGGACACCGACCCGCGCATCTACTTCGCGTACGACGGGTGGCTCTACAACGACGAGCACGAGTGCTGCGAGCAGAACGGCTTCCGGGTACGCGCGACGGACCTGCGCTCCGCTCAGGACAGTTCCAAGGTGGTGTTCACCCGGGGCCCTGGACATCAGCTCGACATGCTGCAGATGTGCGGTGAGCTGCGGGTCTGCGTGAGCGACCAGGACCGCAACGCCACGGGTACGGTCTCGGTGCTGGACGCGGCGACCGGCCGGCAGCTGTGGCAGGTGCCCGGGGCGAAGAACGGCACCTCGGTCTCCACCGTGCACGGCTACACGCTGGTCGGCGGGTCCGGCGGCCAGCTGGTGGTCTACGACCGGGACGGCAAGCGGGTCTTGTCGACGCCAGAAGGCTCGGTGTCCTGGCTCGACACGGACACACTGCTGCTGCGGCCGAGTCTCGTCGCCGGGCCGGCCAGCAGGCTCACGCTTCCGGACGGGAAGGTGACCGTGCTGGGTGAGGTGCCGCCGGCGTCCGACGCGTGCGCCTGGACGCCGGAGCGGCTGGCCTGCCCGGTCGGCACCAGCCTGCGGATCTGGAACCTCAGCGGATGACCGCGCCGCGCAGCACGATCCGGCTCGGGGCGCGGACCACCCGCAGGTCCCGGCGGGGGTCGGCCTCGTAGACGACCAGGTCGGCGAGGCCACCCTCGACCAGGCCGGGGAAGCCGAGCCAGGCGCGGGCCCGCCAGGAGGCGGCGGCCAGCACATCGGCGGCGGGGATGCCGGCCTCGTGCAGCAGCAGCATCTCCTCGGCGGCGAGGCCGTGCCGGATGCTGCCGCCCGCGTCGGTGCCCACGTAGATCGGCACGCCGGCCTCGTGCGCGGACGCCACCACCTCGGGGAAGCCGTCGCGCAGGGCCAGCATGTGGTCGGCGTACCCGGGGAACTTGGCCCGGGCCTGGTCGGCGATGCCACCGAAGGTCCGAATGTTGATCATCGTGGGGACCAGGGCGGTGCCGCGGCGGGCCATCTCGTCGATCAGCTCCAGCGACAGGCCGGTGCCGTGCTCGACCGAGTCGACGCCGGCCCGGACCATCTGCGCGACGCCCTCCTCGGAGAACGTGTGCACGGCAGCCCGGACACCGGCGGCGTGAGCGGCCTCGACGGCGGCGGCCATGGTGGCGGGATCCCAGGACGGGGCGAGGTCGCCGACGGACCGGTCGATCCAGTCGCCGACCAGCTTCACCCAGCCGGTGCCGGCCTTGGCCTGGGCAGTGACGGTCGCGACCACATCGGCGGCGTCGACCTCGACGCCGATGTCGCGCAGATAGCGCCGGGTGGGCGCGACGTGCCGGCCGGCGCGGACCAGGCGGGGAATGCCGGGCTCGTCGTCGAGCTCGGGATACGGGTACGGCGAACCGGCGTCCCGCAACGCGAGCACGCCGGCGTCCCGGTCGGTGTGGGCGAGCTCGCGGGCCTGATCGAGGCTCTCGATGGGCTTGGCGCCGTACTGGATGCCGAGGTGACAGTGCGCGTCGACCAGCCCGGGAACGACGAACCCGCCGTCACTTATGGTCTCGGCGCCGGCGACTGGCTCGAGGGTGATGCGGTCCCCCACCAGCCAGAGATCGCGGACCTCGTCATCGGGCAGCAGAACCCCACGCACATGCAACGCCATGCGTATGTCCTACCCGATCAACACCTCACCTGTCCCGGCGGGCGACCCGGCGGATGCGGTCGCGTTTGCGGGTCCAGGCCGGGAGATCCAGGGTGATCTCCCACGGCTGGTCGACCGTGACGAATTCGTCCGTGTGGAGTCGACGCTGGTACATCCCGTCCGGGCCCAGGCAGAACTGCGTAAACGTCACGCGCTCGACCAGCGGATCGATGATCCAATAGGAGGGGATGCCGACCTCGGCATATTTCTTCAGCTTGGCCTCGCGGTCACGGCTCTGCGACGACTTCGAGACGACCTCGACGACGAGCGGCACGTCGGCCGGCAGCACCGGGGAATAGCCGGCGCCTTCCTCACGGATGAGCATGACATCCGGGCGCAGCTCGTCGTGCCGGTCGATCAGGACCGCCTGCTCGATGTTGATGATGAACTCGTCCGGGCAACGCTCCTCGATCGCGCTGCCCACTCTCATGCTCAGGAACTGGTGGATGGGAAGGGCCAGAGGGGTCAAGACAAGCCTTCCGTCGATCAACTCATAGCGAAGATCCTGGGGAAGGTTCGCGATGTCGTCGACGGTCAGGTCGTCACGGCGCAGCAGATCGAGCTCGGCCGGGAACAGCCAGCTCAAGGGCGCGGAAATGGTCATCGGCTCCTCCTTGAAGGGATCGACGTTGACCATACTAGCTCCATGCCTAGTTGTCGTATGCCAATATCAGCGCTTGTCGTCGCCGGGCTTTTTGGGGTTGTTGAGCTTGTTGAAGTCGATCTTCGGGAGCTTGAAACCCGGCGGCAGCCCCTGGGCCCCACCCAGCGCGTTCGGGTCCAGGCCCGGGGGCAGCTGCGGCATGCCGCCCGGGAAGCCGCCCGGCATCCCGCCACCCACGCGCGGACGGTTGCCGCCCTTGGTGCCCTTGCGCTTGTTCTTCGGGCTCTTGGTGGCCTTGCGGCGCCCACCACCCGGCAGGCCCATCATGCCGCCCATCTGCTTCATCATCTTCTGCGCGTCGGTGAAGCGGTTGAGCAGCTGGTTGACGTCCATCACCGTCACGCCGGAGCCGTTGGCGATGCGGACCCGGCGGGAGCCGTTGATGATCTTCGGGTTGGTGCGCTCGCCCGGGGTCATCGAGCGGATGATCGCCGTGACGCGGTCGAAGTGGCTGTCGTCGAGTTCGGCGATCTGGTCCTTCATCTGGCCCATGCCGGGCATCATGGCCAGCACGTTGGCGATCGGGCCCATCCGGCGCACCGCGATCAGCTGGTCGAGGAAGTCCTCCAGGGTGAACTGCTCGCCACCGAGCAGCTTGGAGGTCATCTTCTCCTTCTGATCCTCGTCGAAGGCCTGCTCGGCCTGCTCGATGAGGGTCAGCACGTCGCCCATGCCGAGGATGCGGCTGGCCATCCGGTCGGGGTGGAAGACGTCGAAGTCCTCGAGCTTCTCGCCCGTGGACGCGAACAGGATCGGCTCGCCGGTGACGTGCCGCACCGACAGCGCGGCGCCACCGCGGGCGTCGCCGTCGAGCTTGGAGAGGACCACGCCGGTGATGCCCACGCCGTCGCGGAACGCCTCAGCCGTGGTGACCGCGTCCTGGCCGACCATCGCGTCGATGACGAAGATGACCTCGTCCGGGTCGACGGCGTCGCGGATGTCGCGGGCCTGCTGCATCATCTCGGTGTCGATGCCGAGGCGGCCGGCGGTGTCGACGATGACGATGTCCTTCGCCGTCCGCTTGGCGTGCTCGATCGAGTCCTTGGCCACCTGGACCGGGTTGCCGACGCCGTTGCCGGGCTCGGGGGCGTACACGTCGACGCCGGCCCGGCCGCCGAGGACCTGGAGCTGGTTGACCGCGTTGGGGCGCTGCAGGTCGGCCGCGACCAGCAGGACCTGGTGGTTCTGCCCCTTGAGCCAGCGGGACAGCTTGCCGGCCAGCGTGGTCTTACCGGAGCCCTGCAGACCGGCCAGCATGATCACCGTGGGCGGCTGCTTGGCGAACTGCAGGCGCCGGCCCTCGCCGCCGAGGACGGTGATGAGCTCCTCGTGGACGATCTTGATGATCTGCTGGGCCGGATTGAGCGCCTGGGACACCTCGGCGCCGCGGGCCCGCTCCTTCAGATTGGCGATGAACGACTTGACCACCGGCAGCGCGACGTCCGCCTCGAGCAGCGCGAGACGGATCTCGCGCGCGGTGGCGTCGATGTCGGCGTCGGTGAGCTTGCCCTTGCCGCGGAGCTTGGTGAAGATCCCGGAGAGGCGGTCGCTCAAGGTGTCAAACACGGCGCAACTTCCCGTTGGTCAGAGGTGAGGAGATGACCGCAAGCCTAGCCGCCCGCTCGCACGCTCACCGGTTGCGCATCCGGTACGTCTTCGCCGCCGCCTCGATCCGCCGCTGGTTGCGGGTGCCCGGGGCCAGCGAGCGCTTCGCCCGGCCGTACAGGTAGACCCCGCCGCCGACCACGACCGCGCCGACGATCAGGTAGGCCAGCGCACCGACCAGCACCTGCAGCAGCTGGATCGCGATCCAGCCCACCACGATGACGCCGGCGATCGTCGCCACCAGGTACGCGATTGCTTTGCCCATCTCAGCCTCCCGAAGTGATACCCACCCGTTGTCCACCATGCCTCGCCCACGCAAGCGGGCGCATCGGGGCGGACCCGTAGGGGTGGCCGGGCGGCGTTCGGCCCCGCCACCTGCATAAATCACGTATACCGCAGGTAACAGGCGCAACTTCTGACATAGCACAGATGTCCGAAAAGCCGACATCGACCGCAACCTTCTGATGAATCGGGCCGTTGAGGCACGAGGAACCGGGCGGCTGATCGATCGGCCCCGACGAACATCCGGCGGAAGGACTACGGCGTGCCCCTGCGGCGGATCCTGCGACTGGCGCCCTGGGGAGTCCGGGCGCGCATCCTCAGCACGGTCCAGCACCGGGTCCTGCCCCACGTCGCGCCCGAGCAGCGCCTCGGGATGGCCCGCCGGATCGTGCACCTGTCCGCGCCGCCCCGGCTGCCGCTGATGCGCACCGCGACGGACGCCCCGACGATGCGGGTCCGGGCCGGCCGCGGCTGGGTCACCGCACGCCGGGACCCGGCGGCCAGCCCGGCCGAGGTACGGCGGCAGAACCTGGACCGCGTCATCGCCGCCCTGGAAGCGGCCGGCGTCGACTGGTTCCGGGTGCCCACCCGCGCGCTGCTGCACACCGCTGTGGCCGTACCGGTGCAGCACCGGGCCCTGGTGGTCCGCACGCTGGAGGAACTCACCGGGGCCGGCACCGGGATCCTGCAGGTCGTGCGGCCGCGCGGGCACCAGGGCCGCCGGGCCCGGCGCACCGCGGAGATCCTGCGGGTGTGCTGGCCGGTCACCGATCCGGGCGGCAGCCTGCTGCTCGGCCTCGACGTGGGCTGCGACATCGAGTTCTGGCGCCAGCAGGACGGCGTGCTGTCCGGGCCGCGGGCCAACCCGATCGCCGACGTGATCCCGGCCGACGAGCCGGTGGTCCGCGCCGGCGAGCCCGCCTTCGGCGCGTTCAGCGCACCCGACGATCCCGCCCGTTACCGGACCCGGGAGATCTTCACGACGCCGAGCCTGGACCGGATCAGCTTCCCGATCGACGCCGTCTACACCTGGGTCGACGGCGGCGACCCGGCCTGGCAGTCCCGCAAGGCCGCCGCGCTGGCCACCAACACCTGGCTGCAGGGAGCCAGCAAGCTCGCCAACAACGACTCCCGGTACGCCTCCCGCGACGAGTTGCGCTACTCGCTGCGCGCCCTGCACTGCTTCGCCCCCTGGATCCGGCACGTCTTCCTGGTCACCGACGACCAGGTGCCGGCCTGGCTGGACACCACCCATCCGCGGATCACCGTGGTCAGCCACAAGGAGATCTTCGGCGAGACCGGCACCCTGCCGACGTTCAACTCGCAGGCCATCGAGTCCCGGCTGCACCGCATCCCCGGGCTCAGCGAGCACTTCCTCTACCTCAACGACGACGTGTTCCTGGGCCGGCCGGTCGGGCCCGAGCTGTTCTTCACGCCCGGCGGGCTGACCCGCTTCTTCCCGTCCACCGCGCTGGTCGACGCGGCGCCGCGCAGCCCGACCGATCCGCCGGCCGACTCGGCCGGCAAGAACAACCGGGAGCTGATCCGGGCCGCCTTCGGCCGGGTGCTGACCCGCAAGATGAAGCACACCCCGCACCCGTCGCGGCGCAGCGTCATCGCCGAGATCGAGGAGCGCTTCGCCGAGTACGTCGAGGCCACCGCCAACCACCAGTTCCGGCACCCGGACGACATCTCGCTGCTGTCGTCGCTGCAGCAGTACTACGCCTACCTCACCGGGCGGGCGGTGCCGGGCACGATCCGGTTCCGCTACACCGACCTGGCCGCGCCGGTGACCCCGTTCAAGCTGGCCGACCTGCTGCGGCACCGCAACCTGGACGCGTTCTGCCTCAACGACATCGACTCCGACCCGGCCGTGGCGGCCGACCAGGAGGCGATGCTGGCCGACTTCCTGCCCGCGTACCTGCCGTTCGTCTCGCCGTACGAGCTGAGCTCGCCGCGGTCCGCCACCACCGCGCCGCCGGCCCCGCCCGCACTGCCGGGCCGTCAGGTCGGCCGCGCTGCCACGGCCGTCCCCGGCCCGCTGCCCGCGCAGCACGACCGCAACCGCGGCACCGGAGAACAGAGCTCCACCAACACGCCCGTCGCCTGACCGGCGCTCGATCAAGGAGATGCATCCCGTGAGGTACGACGCCGTCATCCTCGGTCTCGGTTACGTCGGCCTGCCGCTGGCGCAGCAGGCCATCCGGTCCGGCCTGTCCGTGCTCGGCTTCGACGTCAACGCGGCGGTGGTCGACGCGCTCGGCGCGGGCCGCTCGCACGTCGACGACCTGTCCGAGGCGGACGTGGCCGAGATGCTCGCCGGCGGCTTCCGGACCACTGTGGACGAGAGCCTGATCGCCACCGCGGACGTCGCCGTGATCTGCGTGCCGACGCCGCTGTCCGACGGCGACGGGCCGGACCTGCGCGCGGTCACCGGCGCGACCGAGGCCATCGGGCGCAACCTGCGCCCGGGCATGCTGGTGGTGCTGGAGTCCACGACCTATCCCGGCACCACCGACGACGTGGTCCGGCCGCTGCTGGAACGGCTCTCCGGCCTGGTCGCCGGGCGCGACTTCCACCTCGCGTTCTCGCCCGAGCGGATCGACCCGGGCAACGAGCAGTTCGGCCCCCGCAACACCCCGAAGGTGGTCGGTGGCTACACCGCCGGCTGCACCGAACGGGTGGCGCAGTTCTACGGGCGGTTCATCGACACGGTGGTGCGCACCCGGGGCACCCGTGAGGCCGAGACGGCGAAGCTGCTGGAGAACACGTACCGGCACGTCAACATCGCGCTGGTCAACGAGATGGCGCGGTTCTGCCACGAGCTGGACATCGACCTGTGGGACGTCATCCACGCCGCGTCGACCAAGCCGTTCGGCTTCCAGGCGTTCTATCCCGGGCCGGGCGTCGGCGGGCACTGCATCCCGATCGACCCGAACTACCTGAGCCACAACGTGCGCAGCAAGCTGGGTTACCCGTTCCGGTTCGTGGAGCTGGCCCAGGAGATCAACGCGACGATGCCGGCGTACGTGGCCCGGCGGGCGCAGAACCTGCTCAACGCCGACGGGCAGGCGGTGCACGGGGCGCGGGTGCTGCTGCTCGGGGTCACGTACAAGGCGAACATCGCCGACCAGCGCGAGTCGCCTGCCACCCCGCTGGCCCGGCAGCTCGCCGCGCTCGGCGCGAAGCTCAGCTACCACGACCCGCACGTGCTGCGGTGGAGCGTCGGCGACGTGGAGGTGCCCCGCACGGACGACCTGGAGGGCGCAGCCGCGGCCGCGGACCTGGTGATCCTTGTGCAGCACCACCGCGAGTACGACGCCGACCACCTGGCCGGCATCGCCAAACGGTTCTTCGACACCCGGGGCGTGACCCACGGCGCGGAGGCGCACCGACTGTGACCGAGATGAGCACCGCGCCGGTCACCCCCGCGCCCCGGCGGCACCGGCCCACCGGCTCCGGACCGGGCGTCACGCCGGCCCCGGAACCGGCCCGGCACCGGCGGGACATCGAGGGACTGCGGGCGGTCGCGGTGCTGCTCGTGGTCGCGTACCACTGCGGTCTGCCGTTCATCGGCGGCGGTTACGTCGGCGTCGACGTCTTCTTCGTCATCTCCGGCTTCCTGATCACCGGGTTGTTGCTGCGCGAGGCGCAGCGCACCGGCCGGGTCTCGATCCCGCGGTTCTACGCCCGGCGGGCGCTGCGGCTGCTGCCGGCCTCGACCGTGGTGGTCGTCGCGACGGTGGCCGCGTCGGCGCTGTGGCTGCCACCGCTGCGGTTGTCGGAGATCGTCTCGGACGCGCTGCACACCTCGATCTACGCGATGAACTGGCGGCTGGCCGCGATCGGCACCGACTACCTGAGCGCGGAGTCGGCCCCGTCGCCGTTGCAGCACTTCTGGTCGCTCGCCGTGGAGGAGCAGTTCTACCTGGTCTGGCCGCTGCTGCTGCTCCTCGTGGTGCGCCGCGGCGGACGCGGGCTGACCACGGTGCTGGCCGTGCTGACCGCCGGTTCGCTCGCGGTGTCGATCTGGCAGACGCAGCACAACGCCGGGTGGGCGTACTTCGGGGCGCACACCCGGGCCTGGGAGCTCGGCGCCGGCGCGTTGCTCGCGGTCGGGGCCGACCGGCTGCGGCGGCTTCCCCCGCTGCCCGCGAAGCTGCTGATCGGCAGCGGGCTGGGCGCCGTGGTGGTCGCGGCTCTGAGCTTCACCGCGGCGACGCCGTTCCCCGGGTACGCCGCCCTGCTGCCCGTACTCGGCACCGCGGCCGTCATCGCCGGTGGTTGCGCCCGCCCGGCCGGCCTGCTCGGCGCACCGGTGCTCCAGGTCATCGGCCGGCTCTCGTACTCGTGGTACCTGTGGCACTGGCCGGTACTGCTCATCGCCCCGTTCGCCCTCGGCCGCCAGCTCACCGCCGCGGAGAACGTACTGGTCGCCCTCGGTGCCCTGGTGCTGGCCGCGCTGACGTACGCGCTGGTGGAGAACCCGGTGCGGCACCTCGCCGCCCTGCGCGACCGGCCGTGGCGTGGCCTGACCGCCGGCGCGGTCGTCTCGCTGCTCGCCGCCGGACTGTGTGTGCTGATCACCGTGCTGGTGGGCAGCACCGGCGGCACGGGTTACCGGGCGCCGGCCCTGACCGGCGTGGCCAAGCTCCAGCAGAACCTGGCCCTGGCCGCCGGGATGCCGGCCGTGCCGGCCAACCTCACCCCGGCGCTGGCCGCCGCGGCCAAGGACAAACCCCGCCTGTACGCGGACAAGTGCTCCCCGGCGTTCGCGGACCCCGAGGTGAAGACCCCGTGCGCCTACGGTGACCTGTCCTCGCCCACCACGGTCGTGCTGTTCGGCGACTCACACGCCGGCCACTGGTTCCCGGCGCTGGAGGCGATCGCCCTGCAGCGGCACTGGAAGCTCGTCGTGGTCACCAAGAGCGCCTGCTCGGCCGCGGACGTGGTGATCTACGAGGACGCACTCAAGCGGCGCTTCACCGAATGCGTGCAGTGGCGCCGGGCGGCCTGGCGCCACATCCGGTCGCTGCGCCCGGCGAAGGTCATCATGGCCTCGACCCTGCCCAACGCCCCGCTGCTGGACGTGACCGGCTCGCTGGACGACGCCTGGTCGGCCGCGTGGCGCCGCTCGCTGGACGCGGTCAAGGGACCGGGCACCGAGGTGTACTACGTCAACGACACCCCGTGGCAGGCCCGCAACGTGCCCGACTGCCTGTCGGCGCATCTGGACAATCCCGCGGCGTGCGCCCGCAGCCGGGCCGACGCGGTCCAGTTCCGCAAGCGGCGGGCGCTGGTGGCCGGAGTGGCCCGGGCCGAGGGTGCGACGGTCATCGACCCGCTGCCGTGGTTCTGCACCGCGACGACGTGTCCGGTCATCGTGGGCAACCTGCTGGTCTACAAGGACCAGCACCACATCACCACGGCGTACAGCCGGTTGCTCGTACCGCTGCTCGCGGAGGCGTTGCGGCGATAAGGCTCCCGTTCCGCAACCGGCCGGCGCCGCGCCCGCAACCGCGGTACGGCAGGCAACTGGGCGGCAACTGAGCACTCACACCAAGGCACCTGAAGAGGCATCAGCCAACCCTGCGGGACTTCCGAAGGGAATGGCGTACCTGGCGAACAAGACGTCCAGGCGGTGTTCCTCGAAAGGTTGACCCGTGCAGAAGACCCTGGTCCGTCGCCTCGCCACCCTCGCGATGATCCCCGCCGCACTGCTCGGCATGGTCGCGATCGCCACCCCGGCCGAGGCCGCCACCGTCTCCTTCACCACGCTGCAGACCCAGGTCGTCAGCCTGTCGAACAAGGAGCGGGTCAAGGCCGGCTGCAAGGGCCTGCGGGTCAACGCGGAGCTGCTGTGGGCGGCCCGGGGCCACAGCAAGTACATGGCCACGACCGGCAAGTTCAGCCACACCGGCTCGGCGAGCTCCACGTTCGTCGCCCGGGCCAAGGCGGCCGGCTACACCGCCGCCCGCAGCGAGAACATCGCGTGGGGCTACCGCAGCGCCGCCGAGGTCGTCAACGCGTGGATGAAGAGCCCGGGTCACCGCCGCAACCTGCTCGACTGTGGCGCCAAGACGTTCGCCGTCGGCGTCGTGTACTCCGCCAACGGCACGCCGTACTACACCCAGGACTTCGGCAGCCGCTGACCGCGGCGCCGCCCAGGCTTCAC
>NZ_JBEZGQ010000185.1:0-11291 GCF_040650095.1 Actinoplanes sp. NPDC048791
CCTGGCCCTGGGCCAGCTGCTGATCGGCCCGGTCTCCGACGCCGTCGGGCGCCGCGCGCCGTTGCTGGCCGGCGTCGCCGTGCACATCCTGGCCTCGGTCCTCTGCGTCATCGCGCCCAACCTGGCGCTGCTCGGCACGCTGCGGGTCCTGCAGGGCCTGGGCGCCGCGGCGGCCGCGGTCGTCGCCATGGCGATCGTGCGTGACCTGTTCACCGGTCTCGCCGCCGCCAAGCTGCTCTCCCGCCTGATGCTGGTCATGGGCGCCGCACCGATCCTGGCCCCGACCCTGGGCGGCATCACCCTGAACTGGACGTCCTGGCGAGGCGTCTTCGTGGTGCTGGCCCTGTTCGGCATCGCGATGCTCACGGTGACCGCGCTGGCCCTGCCCGAGACGCTGCCCGCCGAGCGACGTCGCAACGGCGGCGTGGTGGGCACCCTGCGCGACTACGGCCGGCTCTTCGGCGACCGGGCCTACCTGGGGCTGATCCTGGTGGCCGGGCTCGCGATGGCGGCGCTGTTCGCGTACGTCTCCGGCTCCTCGTTCGTCTTCCAGGAGCAGTACGGCCTGAACGAGCAGGAGTTCGGCTACGTCTTCGGCGCGGGCGCGGTCGGCCTGATCACCGCCACCCAGCTCAACGTCCGGCTGCTGCGCCGCTGGACCCCGTCGCAGATCCTGATCAGCTCCCTGGCCGGCGGCGCGCTCGCCGGCCTGGTCCTGCTGCTCTTCGCGGCCACCGGCTTCGGCGGCCTGCCGGGCGTGCTGGTCCCGCTGTGGCTGGTCCTGGCCGCAGCCGGCCTGGCCCTGCCGAACGCCCCGGCGCTGGCCCTGTCCCGCCACGGCGAGGCCGCGGGCACGGCGGCGGCCCTGCTCGGCGCGGTCCAGTTCGGCGTGGGCGCCCTGGCTGCCCCGCTGGTCGGGGTCCTGGGCACCGGCGCGGTCGGCATGGCCCTGGTGATCGCCGGCGGCATGCTCGCCGCGAACGTAGTGCTGCTGCTGGTGGTCCGCCCCTGGCAGCTCCCGGTCGAGGACGCGAACCCGGCGCTCGCCACCGCCCACTGACCGTCCCACCACCGAGCTCGACGACGGGAGCCATCGGAGCAGCACAGCTCCGATGGCTCCCGTGTCGCTGGACCCGCACGGGTCACTCACCGGTGATGTCTCGCATCTGCCCACGTGCGGCCCAACAGGGTCGGTGCGCTGGACGGCCGGGCTCCCCACAGCCCGAGGCTGACGTCGGTCCGGGGCGCTGGGCCCCGATCGATCCGCACCGTGAAGAAGGGGCCGTCGGCGGAAGCCGGGCTGCCCAGCATCGTCATGCCGGGCGGTCCGGACACCGCCGCGACAGTGGCGTCCGCCCGCTCACGAACTGTCGCCGTGGCGTCGCCCAGACAAACGATCAACGTAGGTGACCTCCCCATCGGTAGCCGAACGACAGGAGCCATCGGAGCAGCACGCTCCGATGGCTCCGTGCTCGCGGACGATCAGCCGAAGTCGGTGCCCCAGGCGCTCTCGCCACCGGGCTCGATGGCATAGGTCTCGGCGACCCGGCGGTCGAAAACGGCAACGAGATTGCTGGGCCGATACTCGACCGCGCCGTCCTCGGTCTCGCCGAGCGCGACCGTCAGGCTGGGCCCGGCGTCGGTTTCGAGCCGGACCGACCACAGCAGCTTGCTGCCGTCCTCCGCCTCAGCCGTGGCTGTGCCCACACCCGTGACGGTCGCGCCGATCAGCCCGCGCCAGGGCCGGCCATCGGAAACGTCGGCCATCCGGTTCACCCGGGCCGCCGGGCTGGCGGCGGGATCACCGACAGCACTGAGGTATTCGTAGTAGCCGTCGATCCGCCAGGCCAGCGCGAGCTCCCCCGCCGTGGTCGAGACCACGACGCCGTGATCGACGTCCACGACCCCGGCGAGTTCGTCGCCGGACAGTTCCTCGTCGGCGTCCTCGGCCGACCAGAGCCGGATCCGCTCGACGCGGCCGCCGACCAGGCTCCGCAGAGCCTGCGCCGAAAGCCCTCTGACCTCTCCGTCGCGGGTCATAGGAACATCCCGAAATACTCCACTCGGCCGGAACTGCTGAACACGACTCCGATGAATCGTTCCTGAACCGCACCATTGTCGTCGACGAAAGACATGATCTTGTTGCTGATGACCCGGGTGCCACCGAAATTGGTCTTCGAGGTGATCGGCTGGAAGTCCGAGTGCGGATCGGTCAGGATGTCGTCCAGCAGATTCTGCCCGACCGAGTTGTGCTCCTTGCCGGGAACCTTCGGCACCTCACCGCGGTCGCTGTGCTTCTGGTAGGCGCGGCCGGCCGAGGTCTTGCCGCCCTTCTCCTTGGTCTGCCCGGACTTCGACATGGCGTCCAGGTCCGGCTTGCCACCGCCCTTGCCGGCACCACCGCTACCGCCGCCGCCGTTGCCGCCGCCACCGTTACCGCCGCCGCCCTTGCCGCCGCCACCGCCGGGGCCGCCACCGTTGCCACCGCCACCGTCGGCTTTCGCCGGTGACGTGTCCTTGGCGCCGGACGGTGCGTCCTTGGGCTTGGCGGGCGGGTCAGGCTTCGGCGGAGTCGCGGCCTTCGGTGCCGCCGGCGGGACCACGTTGTCCGCGGCCTTGGCCGCGTCGGTGGCGTTGTCCGCCGTCTTGGCCGTGTCGACAGCCGCATCGACCGCGTCGATCGCCTCGTCGGCGTACTTCGCGCCCTTGGCCGCCGAGGCGCCGTATCCGGCGATCGGGATGGCCGAGGCGAAGGACAGCGCCGAGTCCACGTAGTTGCCCTCGGCCGCGTACCAGACGCCGTTGACCAGGTCGGCGGCCTCGCCGAAGGCCGGCACCAGCCCGATCACGTCCAGGGCGAGGTGGCCGGTGTTGCTCCAGCCCCACCACATGCCGGACGGGTCCGGGAAGGCGAACGGGTTGTTGCGGCCGTAGGCGTAGGCGTTCAGCTGCTGCGGATCGCTGAAGTCGATCACCGGGTCGACCGACAGGAAGCGGCCGGTCGCCGGGTCGTACTCGCGGGCTCCGAGGTGGATCAGCCCGGTCAGCGCGTCGTTGGTCCCGCCGACGAAGCCCCGCTCTCCCGGCCAGGTCCCGGTGCTGCCGCGGACACCGCCGAACGGCAGCGTACGGCGCTGGACCACCTTCGAGTCCGCGGCATTGATCGACAGTTCGGCGGTGCCGTTCTGGCCACCGGCCAGCCAGGTCACCGCGGCCTTGGTGCGTACGGCCACGGCCATGCCGGCGTAGCTGTAGTAGCGGGTCGCCGTCACCTTCTGGGTCTTCACGTCGGCCGTCGACGTGTCGAGCTTCAGCTCCATGCCCCCGAGGTACAGCGTCACCGCCTTGCCGGCGATGTCCCGGCGGATCAGGCGGTTGCCGTTGGCGTCGTAGACGAACGACGCGACCACCACCCCCGCCTTGAGGACCTCGGACACCCGGCCCTCGGCGTCCCAGCGGTACACCTCACCCGGCTTGCCGGCGAGGTTGCGCTCGACGGTGTTGCCGTTGGCGTCGTACTTGTAGGTGTCGGCCGTGGCCACCGCCTTGCCCGCGGTCGTGCTGGTCACGTCCGTGCGGTCGACCGCGTGGGCCGGCTGGGCCCCCTTGCCGTACGGCTTGAAGACCTTCTTGACGTCCGTGCCCGTGGCGACCGTCCGGTGGGTGACCTCCTCGGTCCGGTTGCCGGCCACGTCGTACTTGAAGCTCTGCCAGTACGGGGCCGCACCGCCGAGCACCGACTCGACTGGCGTCGCCGCGCACGCGGTGGTCGCCTGGGCCCACGCCTCGGTGAGGCGGCGCAGGTAGTCGTACTGGAAGCACTGGACGTCGGCCTTGGTGCCGGTCTGGCTCGGCTGGTCCGCGATGCTGGTGATGTTGCCGGCCGCGTCGTAGGCGTACGTCGCGTTGGTGTCGGTGCCGGTCACCGCCTCGCGGTCCACCCGGGAGTTCTGCAGGCGGCGGGTGCCTTCCTCGTACGCCTGGGTCAGCCACGTGTACTTGCTGGCCGTGCTGGTGCCCAGGGTGTACTGCAGCGCCTCGCCGAAGTCCGAGTACGTGGTGTCCCGCACGTAACCCGAGGTGCCGGTGAGGAAGGTCGGCATGCCACGCGCGTTGTAGCCGTAGCGCAGTGTCTCGGCGGTCAGGTCACCGGCCGCCGGGCTGGTGATCGTCTCCGGGCTGCCGTCGATGTTGTAGGTGGCCTTGGCCGTGTAGGTGCCGGCCAGGTTGTTCTCCGACCCCGGGATGGTGACCGAGGTGTTCTTCGGCCGGCCCGCCACGTCGTACTCGGCGATCGTCGAGGTGTAGGCGTTGGTCCCGACGTAGCGGGTGGCCGTCGCCGCCCGGCCCTTGCCGAGGATCGCCGTGTCGTAGGTCCAGGCGGCCAGCTTGGTCCGGGTCGTGGCCGGCGCCGCCGGCACCTCCTCCAGCAGTTCGGGCCGGCCGAGCTTGTCGTACTTGTAGGCCAGCGTGCGCTTGCGGGCATCGGTCGTCGACTCGACCTGGTCCAGCTTGTTGTACTTGATGGTGCTCGAGCCGGCGTCCGGATCGGTGGAGCTGGTCTGGCGGCCGAGCAGGTCGTAGCCGTACTTCCACAGGTTTCCGGCGGCGTCCTCGATCTCCTCGAGCCGGTCCGCCTTGTCGTAGCGGTAACTGGTGGTGTCCGCCGGGCCTTCGGCCTTGGCGCCGCGGTACTCCACCAGGCGGGTGGTGAGGCCCTGGGCGTTCGTGTACGACGTCGTGGGCGTCTGGCCCTTCGGCGGCGTCACGTCCGTGTGATCACCGTGGTACGACGTCGAGGTACGCCACTTCTCCGTCTGGCCGACCTTGAAGATCTCCTCCTTGGCCCGGCCGGCCGCGTCGTAGACGGTCTGGGTCAGCGGCAGCTTGCCCTCGGCGGAGGAGGTGTCGGCCAGCGTCGTGCCGGCCGCCTCCTTGTTGTAGAACGGGCCCGCCTGCTCGACGGTCAGGCCGCGCGAGTCGTACTGGGTGTCGGTGATGATCCGGCCGACGTTGGGCGACGGCTCCTGGTTCTGGCGCGGCCGCAGCATCCCGTCGTACAGCGCGTACGAGGTCCGGACGCCGCCGTTGGGGGTCAGCGTCTTCGTCGTGACGGAGACCGGCTTGTCGGTCTGGATCGAGTAGACGTACTCGATGTCGGGCACGTCGTCCTCGACCGACCGGCCCGCCAGCCACACCTTGACCAGCCGGCCCAGGGCGTCGTAGCGCAGCGCGGTCCGCTGGTCGTTGGCGTCCTCGGTCTGGGTCACCAGCCCGAACGCCGGGTCGACGGTCGAGGTGGTGTCCTGGCCCAGCGGGTTGATCACCGACATGCCGGTGACCGGTCCGCCCTCGGCCGGGACGTACCTGGTCTCGGTCTGGTTGTTCCCGGCGTCGTACGAGTACCGCAGGCGGCCGTACTTGTCGTAACCGGACCGGGCCACGGTCAGATAGTTCGGCTTGCCGTCGGTGTACGACTCGGCCTGCTCGGTCCGCGTGACGTCACCGTTGGCCGGGGTCTCGTCGAAGTCCTTGCCGTTGTACGACGTCCGCACGTCGGAGACCGCGTCGGCCGGCAGGCTCGGGGTGGCGTCGCAGCCCACCGAGACCGTACGGACCCGGCTGACCAGCGTCAGCAGCCGCTTGTCGACGTTGCGGTTGTACCAGTTCTCGGTGCAGGACTCGTCCCCGCTGACGTCGAGGTCGCCCCGGTCGTCGGAGGACCGGAGCATGCCGTAGCCGTCGTACTCGTGCTCGACCGACGTACGCCGGACCTTGCCGCCGTCCAGCGCGGTGCGGCTGGTGGCCCTCTTGATGGCCAGCAGCCGGGCGTCGTCGGCGCCCTCGCTCGCGGTCGGCTCCGACAGCCAGGGCGTGTTGACCAGTCCGGAGATCTCCGCACCGGACTCACCGTTGAACGTCCGCTGCTCCAGCAGGAAGCCCTGGTAGCGGTCGTGGTCGGTGACCTCCGTACCGTCGCTGGCAGTGACCGTCTCCTCCTTGCGGCCGCCGTCCTCGCCCTTGCGGTCGCCGTCCATGCCGCGCAGGAAGGTCGCCTCCGTGCGCAGCCGGTCGGCGGTGCCCGTACCGCCCACGATCGTGCGCACCGTCCGGTAGCCGCGGAACTGGCCCCAGGTCTTCTTGTCGGCCTTGGTGATCTCGCTGTCGTCGTAGTGCCAGGCGGCCCCGCCGAGGTACTGGTAGCTCGTCACCTTGGCGACGCTGTTCGCGGTGCGGCCGTTCTCGACGATCGACTCCACCACGTACTTGTGGAACCAGTCGGTGTCCTCGCCGATCTGCCCCTCGGTCGACCAGTACGACGGGTAGCACCGCCGGGTGTTGGTCTCCGGGGTCGGCAGGTCCTTCCAGGTGCACTCGGGTTTGGCGTAGTTGACCGAGATGAGGCCGCCGGACTCGGACTGGATGCCGGTGATCCGGAACTTCTTGAACGCCAGCCGGTCGTCGCCGTCCCGGTCGACCCGGTTGTCCAGCGGGGTCTTGGTGAACGTCGTCTTCGGCAGCGTGATGTCGGCCCCGGAGGCCTTGCCGGTGTGGGTGATCGAGTCCAGCCACAGCGAGGCGGTCGAGGCGTCGGCCGGGTCCGGGTACGACTGCGCGAGCTCCCAGGTGTCGACGTCGCGGTAGTCGCCGCCGCCGAGGACCTGGGTGGTGACCGACTTCAGCCGCTTGCGGGTGAAGAACGTCGGCGACCACTGCTCCTCGCAGCTCTCGTCATCCGTGCAGATCTGGTCGAACGGCACGTCCGGCCAGCGGGTGGCGGTGCCCTCCTTCAGGTCCCCCGGCTCGCAGTCGGCGTCGTCGCCCTTGCACCGCTCGGCCACCGAGAACTGCACGCGCGCCGGGGCCTTCGTCTCCCGCTCGTCGCCGTAGCGCTCGCCGTACTCGATGCGCTTGAGGTAGCCGCCGCGGTCGTACTGCACGGACTTGTCGTCACGGTTCGCGCCGTAGCGGTTCGTCTCGGTGTTCCAGTAGTAGGTCATCGTGTTGCCGTGCGCGTCGACGACGTAGTCGAGGTTCCAGCGCCAGGTCTGCAGGCAGCGCGAGTCGGCGAACTTGTCGTCGTGGCACGGCTCGCCGGCGTCGTCGCCGTAGACCGGGACCTGCCAGGCCGATTCGGTGCTCTCGGTGTCGTCGGCGGTCCGCTTGCCCTTGCCGAAGTAGTACCGGGTGCCGTCGGTGGTGGTGACGACCCAGTACTGCTTGTCGTGCCCGTCGTGGAAGCCGCCGGTCTCCCGGGTGATCTTCGTGCCGTCGTCCGACTTGAGCCGCCACTCGTCGGCGGACTTCTTCACCAGTTCGCCGTTGCGGCCGGCGAACGACATGGTGGCGTTGTCCGAGTGCCAGCAGAGGTCGTACTTCTCCTCGCCGCGCTCGTCGTGACCGTCGTCGGTGCAGGAGCGGTACGAGCGTTCGATGAAGCCGACCGCGAGGTCGAAGCCCTCACCCACCACGGACGGCTGGTTGTTGGTCGAGCCGACCCGGCCGTCCACGCTCGCCGAGGAGTAGCCGAAGCTCAGCTGCGGTGACGGGCCGGCCAGCGCCGGCGGCACCCGCAGCGGGTACTGCCAGGAGAAGCCGCCGGTGTTGCCGCTGTTCTGCCAGCTGCCCGAGGGGGCCAGCGAGGTGGCCGCGTAACTGCCGGTGCCGCCGCTGGCGCCACTCGAGACGGCGAGCAGGCCGACTCCGGCCGCCGCCGCGGAGGCCGAGGCGACCCGGGACCTGGTGCCGCCGGTTGCCACCGGGGGCGCCGGGACATCGGCGACGACGCGTTCGTTCTCCCGGTCGTTGTGGGTGTCCAGTGGTGTCCTGGTGCGGCACTGCGGCTGGTCCGGGGTGGTGAGCGCGCAGGCGGGCACGCTGGCCAGGCGCAGGCGGCTCGCCCAGTCCCCGCCGTAGGCCCGCGCGAAAGCGGAGTAGTCGAGGCCGAGGTTCACCTCGCCCTTCGCGGCCTTGCCGTCCGAGCGGGACACCGACAGCAGCAGGCCGTCGATCCCGGCGCGGTCGGCGGCCGCCCGGTCCAGCACTTCCACGCGTACGGCGCTGGGCGCCGGAGTGGTGGTCTTGTCCGGAGCCTCCACGGTCACCGGCAGGCCGCCGGGCGTGGCAGTGCCCTGGTCGGCCGCGGCCGGCACGGCCACCGTGGCCGCGGCGGGCGTGGGCCAGGCCACCCGCGCCGGGGAGTTGTCCTCGCCGACGGCGAGCGGCGGCTGCATGCCCTCCTCGCCGACGTCGATCGAGACGGACTGCTGCGTCTTGGGACGGCGGGCCTCCCGGGCCGCCTCGTCGACAACGTCGTCAGCCCGGGCCGGTACCGCCGCGAAGGTCGTGAGCAGCAGTCCCGCCAGGCCGGCAGCCAGTGAGGCGCGGCGCATGGATGTTTCCTTCCGGAGAGTCGGCACGGCGGATCAGGCCGCCGGGGGGCGGCTGGCGAACCAGAGCCCGTCGATGTCGGCGGGGTCGAGGACGCCGGCGAAGACCCGGACGTCGTCGATGTCACCGGCGAACAGGTCGGCCCACTTGTCGTTCGCGCGGGCCCGGCCCAGTTGCAGGCTGCCGGTGGCGTCCCAGATCGTGCCGGTGTACTTGACGGCGCCCTGCTCCCGGCCGTCGACGAAGATCCGCAGCATGTTGTCGGCCGGGTCGAAGACCCCGGTCAGGTAGGTCCACTTGTCCAGCTCCGGGGCCTCGATCGTCCCGGCCGTCACCTGCACCAGGTCGCTCGCGGCCGGGTTGGCCTTGTCGGACTTGTGCCGCCCGAAGACCCAGCGCTTCGTGCCGGCCGAGTAGCCCAGCGCGAAACCGTTGCCGTACGTGCCGGCCTGGCTGACCACCGTGCCGTTGTGCGCGAAGCTCGACGGCTTCACCCAGGCGGCCACGGTCACCCCCTGACGGGTGTCCACGACCGCCGCGGTGGACGCGGAGTCGGCCGTACCGTCGAAACGCAGTGCCTTGTCGCTCGCGCCGAGCTGACCGGAGGCCCACTCCGCACCGGAGACGGTCAGCGAGTGGCCCTTCCCGGAGCCGTCGGCCGCCGTCGTACCGGTCCCCTCGTCAAGCAGCCACACGCCGGCGGCACAGGTGTCCGCCGCCGGGTCGTCGCAGGCCCGCGTCGGGCGGAAGACGTACCGCAGCTGCGGGCTGGAGTTGCCGGCCCGGTCGAAGCTCTGCACGTAGAGCACGTTGGGGCCGAAGCTGGTCGGGGTGATCGGCGGCGAGACGCCCGGGCCACCCAGGGCGGAGTTGTTGACCGTGTTGGTCGGCACGTCGGTGGTCAGCGACCACTTGTAGTAGTCGACGTCGTTGCCGTAGGCCGGGTCCTGCACCGCACCGGAGCTGAAGGTGAACACCCCGCTCTGGCCGACCGGCTTGCCGCGCCCCTCGCTCGGGAAGTCGTCCGAGGTCACCACCGGCGCGACCGCCGGCTCCTCCAGGTCGATCGACAGCTCGCACCAGTCCGACCAGGCGATGGCGTCGTCGAGGCCGTCGTTGCTCAGGGCGTGCCACTTGTACGAGTGCCCGTGCACGAGCTTGCCCGCGGGAACCGGCGCGATGAAGGAGCCCTGCTGCTTCTGCGGATCGACCGTGGCCTTGTGGGCCGTCTTGCCGGTGGCGACGTCCAGCACCTCGAAGGTGACCTTGAGGTTCTGGCTGGTCTCGTCGTCGACCGCGGTCACCTGCAGGTCGGGAGTGGCGTCGCGGACGAACGGGCGTGCGGCGCCGGTGACGCAACCGGTCGTGGGGCTGGTGGTCTTCTCGCCGTACGGCTTGCCGGGCCGGGTGTTGAACGTGACCGACAGGGCGGCGGTGTCACCCTCGAACCGCTTCCAGCTGTTGCCGTCGCTCTCGTCCTTGGCGTTCAGCGAGAAGGCGATCGGGGACCCGGCCTTGAGCTTCGCCTTCACCGTGGAGGTGAGGTTCTCGTTGGTCTCTTCCTTGTTGTCGGCGAACTCGACCGGCGACGGCGGGGCATCGGGATCGCAGGACTTGCCGCGGCCGTAGGCCACCTTGCGGTCGACCATCAGGTCACCGTCGGCCGGCTTGTTGTTCCAGTTGGTGCCCGAGTCGACTTTGCCGGCGTCGACGAGGTTGAGGTTGACCCAGCTCGCCGTGCAGGAGAAGGACCACGTCTCGACCGCGGTGAACTTCACCTTGCTGACGACCCGGTCCGCCCAGTCGGCCTTGACCGGCATGAACTTGAAGTACATCCGGTTGGTGTACGCGCTGCTGCTGCACACGTAACCGCCCCAGTTCGAGCAGCGGCCGACACCCTCGTCGTCCTTGAACTTGTAGTACTCCGTGCCGGGGTGCGCGCTGCTGACGTACATCCAGTCGGTGCGCTTGACGCCCTGGTCAGGATCGATGTAGACGGGATAGACGGTCTTCGGGTCGGCCAGCAGGGCGGCGTCCGGCACCAGGGTCAGGGTCTCCCCGGCGACGCCCAGGTCGACGTCCGCCACCCGGTCGCCGGCGCTGGGGGCGACCGACTCGTCAGCGGGAACCGGGGCGTCCGCCGGCCCGGCCGGGACGTCGGCAGCCGTCGTGCGGGCCATGGCCGCCGGTGCCGCACCGGTCACGGTGGCGGCCGAGTCCCACATCACCGGCTGGTCGCCCTCGAAGACCACGGATCCGTCGGCATCCACCATGGACAGACCGCCGGATCCGGTCTCGCGCATCGTCAGGCCGTCGCCCTCGACCGGCAGGCTCAGCCGGGCCAGCGCCGAGTCGGCCGCGGCCTCGGCCGACTTGACGACCATGACGTACGAGTAACCGGTGCCCGACGCGCTCACCTTGACGTCGACACCCGGCAGAGCCTCCACATAGGTGGCCGTGTCACCGGAGAGCTCCGGGGCCGGCAGCTTGCCCGGCCAGCCGATGGCCACCGCCTTGTCGTCGTCCGCCAGCCGGATCAGCTGCTGCTCGGTGCCACCACCGGAGAACGTCAGGTCCACGGCGGCCGCCCGGGGACCGACCGAGCCGTCGGCCCGGCGTACCAGGGTGGTGTCGATCGCCGACCAGGACCCGTCCGCCTGCCGGGCCCGCTGCGGTCCCGCGGTGATCTCCGCTGTGAAGGTGCCGTCCGGGTTGGCGAAGAGCATCTCGTCCTCGGCCCGCCGCTCGACCACCTCGACGGGCCGGCCGGTGTCGCGGGCCTGACGGGTCGCGACGTCCTCGGGCGACGGCCCGGCGTCGGCGGGTGACTCGGCCCGGACCGGCGGTGCGGCAGCGACCGGCTCGGCTTGCCACGCGATGGTGAGCCCGGCGGTGAGGGG
>NZ_JBEZGQ010000186.1:0-11283 GCF_040650095.1 Actinoplanes sp. NPDC048791
GGTGGCCCGGCGGCTGCGGCCCTACCTGGACGCCCCGGCGACCGCCATGGTCGACGCCCTCACCGCCGGCGGTTTCGTCCCCGGCGCCGTCGAACTGCAGGCCCGGCTGGCCGGGCTGTCCTTCCTCTGACAACAACTTCTCCTGGAGGCCCCCGATGAGATTCCGACCCTTGATCCTGCTCGCCGCCACGACGCTGGCCCTCTCCGCCTGCAGCGCCGGCAGCCTCGGCTCCAGCGACGACGAAGGCGGCGGCAAGGTCGCGCTGGCCTTCCTGGTCGACAATTCCGAGGACAGCGTGCGGATCGGCGAACAGCTCGCCAAGGACTTCACCGCCGCCAACCCCGACATCACCGTCAAGGTCGAGACCCGCCCGCAGGGCACCGAGGGCGACAACCTGGTCAAGACCCGGCTGTCCACCGGCGACATGACCGACGTGTTCCAGTACAACTCCGGGTCGCTGTTCCAGGCGCTCGCCCCGCAGAAGAACCTGGTCGCGCTCAACGACCAGCCCTGGGCGGGCCGGCTCGACGACAACTTCAAGACCACCGTGTCGACCGGCGGAAAGACGTACGGCGCGCCGTGGGGCGGCTTCATCGCCGGCGCCGTCATGTACAACCGGGCCGTCTACGCCAAGCTCAATTTGCAGGTCCCGAAGACCTGGGCCGAGTTCATGGCCAACAACGCCAAGATCAAGGCGGCCGGGATCGCCCCGGTGATCCAGACCTACCAGGACACCTGGACCTCCCAGCTGTTCGTGCTGGGCGACTTCCACAACGTCACGGCGGCCGAGCCGGACTTCGCCGGCAAGTACACGAAGAACCAGGCCAAGTACGCCACCTCGGCGGCCGCGGTCAAGGGCTTCCAGCACCTGCAGGAGGTGCACGACGCCGGCTACCTGAACAAGGACTTCGCCTCGGCCAAGTTCGACGACGGACTCAAGAAACTGGCCAAGGGCGAGGGCGCGCACTACCCGATGCTGTCCTCGGCGATCAGCACCATCGTGGCCAACTACCCGGAGCAGGCCAAGGACGTCGGACTGTTCGCCATCCCGAGCGACGACGCCGCCCGCAACGGCCTGACGGTCTGGTCCCCGGCCGGCGTCTACATCCCGACTTCGACCGAGGGGCCCGCCCTGGACGCGGCCAAGAAGTTCCTCGGCTTCATCGCCAGCCCGGCCGGGTGCGCCTCCGCCGGCACCGCGAGCACCCCGGTCGGCCCGTACGCGGTCAAGGGCTGCGCGCTGCCGGCCGACGTCACCCAGGTCGCCAAGGACACCCAGCCGTACCTGGACCGCGACGGCGGTTCCAGCCTGGCGCTGGAGTTCCTGTCCCCGATCAAGGGCCCGGCGCTGGAGCAGATCACCGTGGAGGTGGGCTCGGGGATCCGCAAGGCGGCCGACGGCGCGGCCCTCTACGACAAGGATGTGCAGAAGCAGGCCCAGCAGCTCGGGCTCGAGGGCTGGTGACCCCGACGGTGGCGCGCAGCCCGTACCCGTACTGGTTCTACCTGCCCGCGGCCGTGATCTACGGCCTGCTGTTCATCATCCCGACCATCACCGCGTTCTACTTCAGCCTGACCCGCTGGACCATCTTCGACTCGCAGTTCATCGGCCTGGACAACTACGTCACGTTCTTCCGCGAGCCGGCCCTGGTCTCGGGCCTGACCCACACGCTGATCTACGCCGTGGTCACCTCCGCCGCGAAGGTCGTGCTGGGCATGCTGCTGGCGCTCCTGCTCACGTCCCGGATCGTCGGACGCGGCTTCCTGCGCTCGGTGGTGTTCTTCCCGGTGCTGGTCAGCACGATCGGGGTCGGCCTGACCTTCACGGTGCTGATGAACCCGGACCAGGGTCTGATCAACGACGCGCTGGCCGTGGTCGGCATCGACGGGCCGGCCTGGCTAACCGACCCGAGCTACGCGCTGCTGTCAGTGGCCCTGGTCGACGTCTGGAAGGGCGTCGGACTGGCCACGGTCATCTACATCGCGGGCATCGTGAGCATCCCGAGCGAGTACTTCGAGGCGGCCAAGGTCGACGGGGCGGGCGCCTGGGACAACTTCCGCCGGATCATCCTGCCGCTGGCCCGCCCGGCCACGGTCACGGTCATCCTGCTGTCGCTGATCGGCGGGCTGCGCTCGTTCGACCTGATCTGGGCCATGACCCGCGGCGGGCCCGGCTTCACCTCCGACGTCATCGCCTCGGTGATCTACAAGCAGTACCAGGCCGGCTTCTACGGCCTGTCCACCGCGGGCAACGTCGTGCTGTTCCTGGTCGTGACGGCGATCGTGTTCCCGCTGTCCCGGCTGCTCAACCGCAAGGAGGTCGACCTGTGAGCGCCGCGCCCGCTTCCGTACCGCGCCGCAAGCCGCGCCCGAACTATCTGCTCAGCACGGTCGCGATCCTGGCGTCGCTGGTGGTCTTCGTGGTGCCGTTCGTGTTCATCGTGCTGACCGCGGTGAAGGACCGGCGGGAGGCGGCGGAGTTCGACTTCTCCTGGCCGCAGCAGTTCCAGCTGGTGCAGAACTTCGTCGACGTGATCCAGGCCCGCGACTACCTGCTGCTCATCGCCTACATCAACAGCACGATCCTGACGGTGGCCAGCGTGACCATCATGGCGGTCACCTCGGCGATGGTCGCGTACGTGCTGCAACGCCGGCGCAGCCGGTGGAACGGCTTCGTCAACTTCCTGGTGCTGTCCGGCCTGATCATCCCCCCGGCCGTGGTACCGACCATCTGGGTGCTGCAACGCCTCGGGCTGTTCCGCACGATGCCCGGCCTGATCCTGGTCGAGGTGGCCTTCGGGCTGGCCTTCTGCGTGCTGCTGTTCCAGGCGTTCATCGCGACGATCCCCCGGGAACTGGACGAGGCGGCGGTGATCGACGGCGCGGGCCCGGTCCGGCTGTTCTTCCGGGTCATCTTCCCGCTGCTGCGCCCGGTGATCGTGACGGTCGTGCTGGTGCAGTCGGTGTTCGTCTACAACGACTTCGTGAACCCGCTGTACTTCCTGCCGGGCGAGCAGAACGCGACCGTGCAGCTGACGCTGTACAACTTCAACAGCCAGTTCAACACCCAGTACAACCTGCTGTTCATGGACATCCTGCTGATCACGATCCCGCCGCTGATCATGTTCCTGGCCTTCAACCGCCAGATCGTGGCCGGCATGACCGCGGGCGCGGTGAAGGGCTGACTCACAGCCATGTCCCGGTCTTGGCGACGAGGCGGGCGGCCACCGCGCATGGATCGACGCCGCCCCTTCGCCGCCGTGCGGGCCGCCGATAGGTTTGCGGTATGTCATCGATCCCGACGGAGCTGTTGCCGGATACTCGTCGTGCGCTGGTCCACCGGTTGGCCACAGGTCAGGTGCAAGGGCGGGCGCCTTCGGTCGTCGCTGCCGTGGTGCGTGACGGCCGGCCGGTGTGGGTGGACGGCTGGGGAACGGTGGACGGCCGGGTGCCGGACGGTGACGTCCAGTACCGGATCGGCTCGATCACCAAGACCTTCGTGGCCGTGCTGGTGCTGCGCCTGCGCGACGAGGGGCGGCTCGCGCTGACCGATCCGCTGGCCGAGTACCTGCCCGGCACGGTGGCCGGCGAGGTCACCATCGGCGCCTTGCTGGCGCATACCGCTGGGCTGGTCGCCGAGGCACCCGGTCCGTGGTGGGAACGAACCCCGGGGACGCTGCGCCCCGAGCTGCCCGATGTGCTGGGCAACGATCCGCGGGTGCATCCGGCCGGACAGCGCCATCACTACTCCAACCCCGGCTATGCCCTGCTCGGCGCGCTGGTGGAGCGGCTTCGCGGTCAGGCGTGGGGCGAGGTCCTGCGGCGTGAGGTGCTGGAACCGCTCGGGATGAGCCGGACCACCCTGCTGCCGGTCGCCCCGCACGCCACGGGCTGGGCGGTGCACCCCTGGGCTGACGTGCTGCAGGCAGAGCCCGCCGTGGACACCGGCCTGATGGCGCCGGCCGGGCAGCTGTGGTCGACCGCGACGGACCTGGCCCGGTTCGCCGCGTTCCTCGTCGACGGCGACGAGCGGGTGCTGCATCCGGACACCGTCGCGCAGATGCGCGCCCCGGCGAGTCCGCCGGAGGCGAAGGACTGGGACCACGGGTACGGGCTCGGCATGCAGCTGCTCCGCCGCGACGGCCGGCTGCTGGCCGGGCACACCGGCTCGATGCCGGGCTTCGTCGCCACCGTGTGGGTCAGCCCCGAAGACTCCCTGGGCGCGGTCGTGCTGAGCAACGTGACCTCCGGCCTGGCCGTCGGCTCTCTCACCGCCGACCTGCTGCGGACGGTCGCCGAGCGGGAGCCGCGGATCCCGGCGCCGTGGCGTCCGCTGCCCTCGGTCGAGCCGCAGCTCCTGGAGATCGCCGGGCCGTGGTACTGGGGGCCGGCCCCCCACGTGCTGCGTCCGCTGGCCGACGGCTTCCTGGAGCTGGGCCCAGTGTCCGGGGGCGGACGCGGCACCCGGCTGCGCCCCACCGGCGACGGCAGCTGGGAGGGGCTCAGCGGCTACTTCGCCGGCGAGCGGCTGCGGGTCCAGCGCGACGCGTCCGGGGCGGTCAGCCACCTGGATCTGGGCACCTTCATCTTCACCCGGCAGCCCTATCACCCCGAGGGGCCAGTGCCCGGCGGTGTCGACCCGGCGGGTTGGCGGGCCGGCTGACCGTGGCTCCTGCGTTGCCCGGACCGTGTAGTTGTCGCTCGCGTTCCGGTGCTAATCGAGCGGGATGACGCGGAAGTCGGTGACGAAGCCGGCGATCCGCCCGTCCGCGGTCCGGCCCACGTAGGTCGCGTAAACGCCGTCGCCCCACCCTGATCCGACGACGTACACATTCGCCGCCGTGCCCTCGTCGACGACCGCGGCGATGACGGCTTCGATCGGGTCAGTGGGGATCTGCGCCGGGATGAACGTCTCTTCGATCCGGTCGTAATCCCATCGGCTCAGCGCCTCGATCGCGACCTGGTCGGCGAGCGTGCCGGTGCCCGCGTCCACCCCGTATCCGAAGAAGCCGTCGTCGCCCAGACCGGTCACGTCCTGGCCCGGGAGCAGTGCCATGGTCCATTCAGCGACCGGCTCGTCCGCGACCACCAGGTGCAGAGCGGCTATCCGCCGTTGCGACTCCGAGCCGTCCTTGACCAGAACCGCCACCGAGGCCCGCAGGTTGTAACTGCCCGGCGGCACCGCGTCGACGAACGGTATGGACCGCGGGACGAGCGGGTCGCACCCGACGACCTTGCCGGTCGGCAGCACTACCCGACCGAGCTCACGAGGCTCGACAACGTAGACGATCCCGCCGTGCTCGGCGCGATACCCAGCGGTCAGGAGAAGATCAAGATCAGGCACGTACGGCATGCCGCGCACCCTATCCAGATCATGCAGGTGTGGACTGCGGCGGGTTCGCGGGCCGACACCGGCTACGACGAGCGTGAACTCAGTCCCACCACATGCGCCAGACCGGGGCGTCCAGAAGGCTGGCGGCCAGGTCTGTGAGGGTGTCAGCACGGTAGTAGTCGTACTCACCGTCGTTGTATTGCCGGTATTCCCAGGCCAGCGCCAGTGCGTCCGGCCGGGTGGCCGGCGGGCGGGAGACTGCGTATTCGAGTGTCGTGCCGGTCCAGACGACCGGCTCTGCCCCGTACCGGCCGTGCCAGTAGCGCATGATCGCAGCGTGTTCAGCCGGGTCCGGGGTCCAGAAATCGTCATATTCCAGGGTCACCGGCACCAGCCACGATGCGATGGCGGGCACCAGGGCAACGGTGACCTCCGTCGGCTGCCCGTTCCCATCGTTCGCAAGCCCGAACCCGCATCGTGCCGGCTCTTCGGGCCACACCCCTTTACCGGCCAGTTCGTCGCGGAGCGTCACGGCGTAGCCCGGCGAGCTGGTATCCAGATAGCGCTCGCCCCATCCGGTCAGGACTGCGGCACCATCGAGGGCCCGCGCGTCGGCCGGCGACCAGTTCTTTCTGGAACCGTTGTACGACTCGGTGAGATATTCGGGGGTCTCGTCGTCCATCAGCAGCGGCCAGAGCCCGCTCTCCGGGTGCGCCAGCCGCAGCCGCTCCCACCACTGCAGAGCCGCATCGCCTTCAGCCTGGAAGCCGGCAACTTCGATGCCGGACGGCGTGACGAACAACGGCCGGGTCGGTGGCAGGTCGCGCATCCGGCCATGTTGATCGAACAGCACCTCCCGGTCAAGAATGGTCATCTCTTCCTCGGAACACGCTCGTCTCGGCATGATCGAGTGCACTCAGCTCGGCAGTTCAGGTGCTCGGCGGTCAAGCCGGCCGACCGCCCACGGCGATGGCTCGCCGCTGATCGGCGCGCACGGACGCGGCATCACGAGCTGAGGAGATCGAGGTCGCGGACGCAGAAACCGTGGTGCGCCCACTCCTCGTTCAGCACCACCTGAACGCACTTCAGCATCGACCTTCCCACGGCGTACGACGGCCAGCCCGGCCCCTCCGGCACCGGCGCGGGCGCCGAGAGCTCATCAGCCGTCACCGTCGACAGCCAACGTTCCAGCTCAGCGCCTTGCACCTCGCGCACGGCCAGCACCTCGTCGAGACTAGGAGCCGCCGCCCGGTCCAGGCCCTGCTCCTCCTGGTCAGGGACGAAGTCGGATGCCAGCCCGATCGCGGTGAACGGCTCGGTCGATCCCAGACAGCAGCGGCGGAACCACGAGTCGTGCACGAACACCAGATGGCGCAGGGTTTCCACCGCCGACCATTCGCCGCCCACGCGCTGGTGCTCGGAGCCCGTGGGCATCGCTCGCAGGCGCTCGACGGTCTGCGCCCAGCCGGCCCGCAGCTGCCGGACAGCCTGCAGCAGCTCCGCCGGATCGGCTGAGCGCAGCAGCAGCCGCACCGGATATCGCCGGTCCAGCTCGGCTTCGACGTACGACGTCACCTCGACCCCGTTGACCACCAGATTGGTGACCAGCCCGTCGATCACCGCGTCCTGCATCACCACCCCGATCAGCCGGGCCCGGGTCAGATCACACTCGCGGAACTCGGCATCCGTCAGGTCCTGGTCCTCGAAGCTCTTCATGCCGGGCAGTATCCACCGGGGCACCGACAACTTTTGGGAGCCGCTGTATTGCCGGCGTATCGAAATCCGCATACGCCACCGCAACGGACATTCGTCTTCAGTGGAGGCATGGACTCAGACTCGGTACGTGGCATCGGTCGGCGGCGACTGCTCACCTCAGGCGGGCTCGCCGCCGCCGGCGTGGTGGCAGGCGCCGAACCCGCGAGGGCCGGGCGCGATCGGATTCCGCCGGACACCCGGCCCGGTGGAGCCTTCGACCGGTACGTGGCCAAGCTCGCCGCCGACGGCAGGTTCTCCGGTGTGGTGCTGCTGGCGCACCGGGGCCGGACGGTGTTGTCGCGCAGTTACGGCATGGCCGACAAGGCCAAGGGCATCCGCAACCACGAGGGCATCGCGTTCAACCTCTCCTCGGCCGGCCAGCCTTTCCTGTCGGTGGCCATCCTGCAGTTGCTGCAGCGGGGCCGGCTGACGCTGTCCGACCCGGTGGGCAAGCATCTGAAGGACCTTTCCGGGGAGATCGCCGAGAAGGTGACCATCCATCACCTGCTCACCAGCACGTCCGGGCTGGACGCCCCGATGCCGGACTGGCAACGCGTCTTCCACAGCCGGCAGGAGGTGCACGAGGACACCGAGCAGTGGGCGCGGCAGGCGACGCTGGTGGGGGTCCCCGGCGCGGCGTCCAATGGCCACCGGCCCGGCGGCGGCGTCGGTCTGGCCATGGCCGCGCAGATCGTGGAGGCCGTGTCCGGCATGACGTTCTGGGACTACGTGCACCGGCAGGTCTTCCGGCGCTGCGGCATGACCGGCTCGGCGTTCTACACCCGGGAGCAGTGGCTCACCGACGAGCACATCGCGCACCCGTACATGCTGCAGGCCGACGGCAGTCTCGTGGACGCCGTGCGGAATCTGGACAAGGGCAGCGTGGATCCCTTCACCCAGGGCCGGAATCCGGGCCGCGGCTTCATCGGGCAGGCCTCGGGCGGCGGCTTCGCCACCGCGCCGGACCTGGTCCGGTTCGCCGAAGCGCTACGGGCCGGCACGGTGCTGGACCGGCCCTACGCCGATCTGTTCGCCGGGGCCAAGCTCCCCGGCCCGGATCCCACGTCGTTCCACGGGTACACGATGCCCATCAGCATCAGCAACGGTCAGTGGGTGATCGGGCGCGGCGGCGCGGACGCCGGCGTCGGCGCCAACTGGAGCATCTACCCGGACACCGGCTGGGTGGGTGTCGTCCTCAGCAACGACGACCACCTGCCGATCCAGGATCTCCTGCTGCGGCAGGAAGCCGCCATCACCGGCGCGCCGGTCAACCCGCCGTCCGGGGGCGGCGGCTGAAGCGCGGGGACGGCGTCACGACGCGGCGTCGGCCACGTCCGGTGGCGCCGAACGGGGCGTCGCGCGTACCGCCGCGAGCGTGACCCCGCCGTCCTGCAACAGCGCCGCGTCGACGTCCTCGATGAACAGCAGATCGGCCTCCACGTGCCGGGCGGCGGCCGACAGCAGGAGATCGACGACCGGATCGGACGCCTCGGCGCGCAGGGCCCCGACGTTACGCAGCTCGCGCAGCAGCAGGCCGCGCTGGTGACGCAACAGGGCCCGCACGGTGTCGGCCGAGCCGGTGCGGGCCGCGGCGGTCACCTTGAGGAAGAAGTCGTCCCGGAAGCCGCTGCCGCGGGGGCTGGGCTCGTCGAGCCAGCGGGCCAGCTCGGCGGCCCCGGACGGCGTGATCGTGTAGACGACGCGGTCGGGCTTGACCTGCTGGGAGAGCCGGCGGGAGGCCACGTGGCCGTCGCGGGAGAGCCGTTCGAGGACCTGGTACAGGTGCCCGATGTTGAGCGTGCCCCACTGTGGCCCGACCGCCGCCTCGAACGCGCTCTTCAGCTCGTAGCCGTAGCTCGGGCCCGCGGCCAGCAGGGACAGGACCGCGTGCTGGATCGGCATCGGAACCTCCGTCGGTCGCGCCCGGACGCGCTTGCATTGTGACAATGTATCGCGCAGAGTGGGCTCAGCGATCGGGGGAGGTCGGGATCTCGTGTTCCGCTTCGTGTGGCGGTACGTGCGCGGCCGGCTCGGCAGGTCGGTGGCGCTGCTGGCGGGCATGCTGGTGGCGACCACCGGCTTCGTCGTGCTCACCGGCTCGGCCGCCGCCAGCCGCCTCGAGGTGACCGGCGCGGTCCAGGGCGGGACCCGGGCGGCGTACGACATCCTGGTCCGCCCGAAGGGCAGCCGCACGAGCCTGGAGGCCGCCGACGGCCTGGTCCGGCCCAACTACCTGTCCGGGCAGTTCGGTGGCGTGACCACCGGCGACTGGGCCGCCGTCCGGTCCGTGCCCGGCGTCGCGGTGGCCGCGCCCATCGCCATGGTCGGTTACTCCACGATGGGCCTGCCGGCTCCGCTCGACATCACCGACGCCGTCGACCGCACGGCCGAGACCCAGGTGATCCGCGTGGACCCGACGTTCCTCGCCGAACGCGGCCTGTCGAAGGGCAGAGCCACACCCCTTTACGTGTACGTGACGCGCCGGCCCGTGATTCGCCCGGAGGTGCCGAAGGGCATCTTCAACGACACGGACGACATCCGTTACAGCGACGGCAAGTCGTACCCGATCGACGAATGCGGCGGCGGGGCGGTCCTGGCCGTCCGGGAGGTGCTGCCCGGCGGCCGGACCGCCCCGGTGTGCGAGGTGGCGTCGCAGGCACCCGACGGCCCCGACCCGTACCAGAGGACTCCGGTCCTGGTCGCCCGCATGCTGCCGGACGGGCGTTTCGACCTGCGCCGCAACCAGGCCGTGGCCGATGTCCAGCCCGAGGAGCGGCTCCGGGTCGACATTCCCTGGGAGATGCCGTTCCTGCTCGCCGCGGTCGACCCGGAGGCCGAGAGCCGGCTGGTCGGATTGTCCGACGCGATGGTGAAGGGCCGGCCCCTGAAGCGCGACGACGCACCGTGGCGCCAGGACGGCGCCGACGTCGGGAACCGCACGTTTCCAGTGCTGGCTTCCAGCCGCGCCTATGTGGACGCGGTGGTGAGCGCGGTGTACACCCGGCTGCGCCCGCCGGTCGTGGCCGGCCTGCCGTCCAAAGAGCTCACCACTGCGCTCCGCGGTGCGCCGGCCACCGCGACCGGTGGCGGGCAGAGCGACGTCGACGCGAACTACCGCGGCCGGATGGAGCAGATCGTCGACCGGGGGCAGGGCGGCGCGGCCCTCGACGCGGTCATCCAACCCGGTCCGACCCAGTACGACCGGTTGCCCGACGGCACGTTGCGCGCCGTCACCCGTCCCGGCGACGAGCGGATCTTCGACACGCCCAGTCGGATCGGCGGATCCCGGCCCTGGCTCACCACCGACCAGTGGTTCCGGCCGCTCACCAATCACGTGCTGCTGGACGACCCCTCGGGGACACGGTTCCAGAGCTGGACGCCGATCGGCATGTTCGACCCCGAGCGGCTCACCGGCTTCAGCGATCTGGCGCGGGTGCCCCTGGAGACCTACGAGGCACCCTCGGCCCAGGGCGCGGACGCGGTCAGCCGTACGGCGCTCGGCGACCGGCCCCTGCTGCCCAGCGGCAACCCGGGCGGCTACCTGACGCCGCCGCCGATGCTGCTCACCAGCATGAGCGTGCTGCCGGACCTGCTGACCGGTCCGGCCGCCGCCCAGGGCAAGGCGCCGATCAGCGCGATCCGGGTACGGGTGGCCGGCGTCGACGGTTACAGCCGCGAGTCCGCCGAACGGGTCCGGATCGCCGCCGAGGAGATCGCCCGCCGCACCGGCCTCGACGTCGACATCACGCTCGGCTCGTCGCAGGCGGCGCGGACCGTCGAGCTGCCCGCCGGCGCGTTCGGCCGGCCGGTGCTGCGCCTGACCGAGCGCTGGTCGTCGATCGGTGTCGCGAGCCGGATCGTCGAGGCGGTCGACCGCAAGAGCCTCGTGCTGTTCGCGCTGGTGCTCGTCGTGTGCGCGCTGTTCCTTAGCAACGCGGTGAGCGCGGCCGTCCGGGACCGGCGCACCGAGCTGGCGGTGCTCACCTGTCTCGGCTGGCCGCCGGGACGGGTCACCGCGGCGCTGCTCGGTGAGCTGGCGCTGCTCGGGCTCTTCGCCGGGCTGCTGTCGGTGGGACTGGCCTGGCCGCTCGGGCGGCTGCTCGGCGTACACGTGTCGCCCGGTCATGCGCTGCTCGCCGTACCGGTCGCCGGTGCGGCCTCGACGAGCGGTCATGCAGGCCGGCTTCGCCTTCGG
>NZ_JBEZGQ010000187.1:0-11273 GCF_040650095.1 Actinoplanes sp. NPDC048791
CGCTGCGGCCGGGTCCGGCCCGACGGCCGCGATCGCCGTGGCGGCGAGCAGCGCGGAGGCGGCAGCGCCGGCGATCCGGAATGCTGTTGATCGGAACATTTCTTCTCCTTGTATCGGTGGACACCGACGGCGTCGGCGCGGTCTTGAAACCGCTTGTTGTCCATGACGCTAGGAGGGCGCAGTGCCGAAGCAGTTCCGAACCAGTGTGGGTGCAAGTGACGGCCCAGCGGTGACAGGCAACCGTTTCTGCTGTCACGTCGCGGTCGGCTGCCAGGTCCTCAAGTCACGAACCACGCCGATCGCACAGGAGGGGCGCGAAAGCCTCAAGCCTCGGCACTTCGGCGCGGTCCAGACGTACGTCAGGCCGGTAGCGCCTCCTCCAGAGCTTCCGACGTGCTCGCCGGGTCGCGCGCGAGATCGGCCAGGGCGGCGGGGTTCCCGGTCCGTGCGACTTCCTTGAACGCGCCCAGCAGCTCGAGCTGCTCTGCGGGCGTCGCGCGGCGGCCGCTGTCTGTCCTCGTTCGCACGCGGGCCCGCCGGACCAGTTGACGGGCGTTGACCTCGGTCGTCCCGAGAAGGGAGCCGATCTCACGATAGGGATAGGCGAACGCTTCCCGGAGCACGTACGCGCACCGCTCGCGAACGGTGAGCCGCTCGACGAGCAGCAGCATCGCAGCCCGGATCTCCTCTGCGCGTTCCACAACCGTCGCCGGGTCGTCTCCTGGATCGGGTGGTTCCCAGGCCCACGACGCCGCTGAGCCGCGGTGGCGCTCATGCGCCGTCTGGGTCACGTTGATGGCCAGCAGGGTCGTGGTGCGGCAGAGGAACGCCGGCACGCTGCGGACCGTGCTGCGGTCTGTCCGGTCCCACCGCAGCCACGCGTCCTGGACGACGTCGTCGGCGCCGCTCTCACGGCCGATGACCCGCTGCGCTATGCGCAGCATCCGATCACGGACGCCGAGGAATTCTGAGAGATGCTCGGCGTCCGGGTGCGGGTTGCCGGGCGGGCCCGGCGTTCGCCGCCCCGTGACCGGGCGCCTGGCGGAGTGCCGGCCGTAGGGCTGTGTCGTGGCTACCGCGATGGCAGGACAGGACAGGTCGAGTGTGGCTTCGGACATCGATGCCTCCAGGTCGTTCAGGTCGATGGCCAGGACGCTAGGTGGGCGCAGGTCAGGGAAAGTTCCAAACGAGTGCCGACAGCAGTGCACGGCCCTAGCTGTGTCCTGGGTCACACTGATGAGCTGTCACAACCGGGCGCGGCGGGATGTCTTGGCTCGTGAAGCCGGGAGAAGGGATTCCCATGACCGCCGTGCAGTTCCAGATCCTCGGACCCGTGCGGGTCCGCAGGGACGCCACGGACCTCGACATCGGCGGCCGTCAGCAGCGGCTCATGCTGGCCCTGCTGCTGGCCCGGGCCGGATCGGTGGTCAGTGTGACCGAGCTGGTCGACGCCATCTGGGACCAGGAACCTCCCGCGAGTGCGATCAACGTGGTGCACCGCTACATCGGCGCGCTCCGCCGCCTCATCGAACCCGGCCTGCCGGTCCGCGCCCCCGGCCAGTACCTCATCCGGCAAGCAGCCGGGTACCGGCTTCAGGTCACCGCGGCGTCGTTCGATCTCCTGCGCTTCCGTGCGCTGGTCGCCCAAGCGGCCCGGTCGAACGACATGATGCATGCGGTGAGCCAGTACACCGACGCGTTGTCCCTGTGGCAGGGCCGGTGCGCCGCCGGCCTGGAGCCGACTCCGCGCGCCCATCCGGCTTTTCTCGCCATCGATGCCGAGTACTCCCACGCGGTTCAGGACGCCGCCGATGCCGCCCTGCGGAACGGACAGGTACGGCTCATCCTCCCGGCCCTGCGCCGCGCGTCCGGCCAGGAACCGCTGGACGAGGCTTTGCAGGCCCGGCTCCTGCTGGCCCTCGCGGCCGACGGTCGCCAGGCTGAGGCCTTCGACGTTTTCCAGAACGTTCGCCGGCGTCTGCGAGACGAGCTCGGTGTCAGCCCCGGAGCCGAACTGCTCGGCGCCCACGACAGCCTTCTGCACCAGCGCAGCGTGACGACGAGCCGGCCGAAACCCGATGATGCCCAGCGCGTCACCGCACCGGCCCCGGCACCGGGGTTGATCGGCCGCGAGGCGGAACTGCACACCACGCGCCGGCTGCTCACTGCGGCGGCCGCCGGCAGCGGCTCCGCGCTGCTGATCCGCGGCACTCCCGGCGTGGGTAAATCGGCGCTGCTGCAGGCCGTCACCGCCGAAGCCGCCGAACACGGCTTCGCTGTCTTGTCGACGGCCGGGGTGGAGACCGAGCGGTGGTTCCCCTTCGCCGCGTTGCACCTGTTGTTGCAACCCGTGTCGCGCCACGTCGAGGACCTGCCGGGCGCACACCGGCTGGCCCTGCGGGGCGCGTTCGGCGCGGCCGACGACCAGCCGGACGCGCACCGCGTCGCCTTCGCGGTGCTGGAACTGCTGGCGGAGGCCGCCGAACGGCAGCCGGTCCTCTTGCTCTGCGACGACGTGCAATGGTTCGACACACCCAGCCGGGAGGTACTGAGCTTCGTCGCCAGGCGCACCCGAGACCATGCCATTCTGGTCGTCGGCGCAGCCCGCCCCGGCGCCGTCGAGCAGCACGCAGCCGCGGATCTTCCGGAACTGCACCTGAAACCCCTCGGCCGCGCAGCCGCCGGCAGTCTGCTCGACACCGGCGCGCCGGACCTCGCGCCGTCGACGCGCTCGCTCATCCTGGAACGCGCCGCCGGCAACCCGCTGGCTCTGGTGGAACTACCCAAAGCCGTACGGGGCGAGGATGACAACCTGCAGGAACTGCCGCTGACCCGGCGGCTGGAGATCGCGTTCGCCGCCCGTACCGAAACGGCGAGCCCAGCGTGCCGCACGTTCCTGCTTGTCCTGGCCGCGGAACCGACCGCGCCATTGGGCCGGCTGCTGGAGGTCTCGAGCGCCCTCACCGGCTCGGCCGTGGACGTGGACGTCCTCCACGAGGCGGTGGACGCCGGATTCGTCACAGTGCGGGAGCACAGGACCGAGTTTCGCCACCCGCTGATGCGCTCGGCCATCTATGAACAGGCGACGGTCGCCGAGCGGATCGCCGTGCACCGCGTTCTGGCATCGGCGCTGGGGGATGCGCCGGAACGTCAGCTGTCCCACCTGGTCGCGGCGACCCTCGGCCCCGACGAGAGCCTGGCCGGCCGGCTCGAGTCCTTCGCCGACGACGCGCAGCAGCGGGGCAGGGTCGCCACTGCTGTCCCGGCTCTGAGCCAGGCAGCCGGCCTGGTGAGTGACACGCGCCGCCGCACCCGTCTCCTGGTCCGGGCGGCGGAGTTGGCCAGCGACCTCAACGACCGCCGGCACGCCCGGGTGCTGCTGAACCGCGCGGACCTGAGCGTGCTGGGCCCGACCGAACGAGCCCGTCTGCTGCTCGTGTCGGACAACGCCGCCTTCGAACCCGACGAGCCACGACGGCGGATCCAGGACATGGTTCTCGCCGCGACCGAAGCGGTCGAGGACGGCGCCCGCGAACTCGCCGAAAACCTGCTGTGGCGTGCTGCCGCCCGATGCTTCTTCCAGGACGGGGATCCGCAGACCCGGGCCCGGACGGCGGCCGAGCTGGACCGCTGGGGCGCCGACCTGGACAGTCCTCATGCGCTGGCCGTGCGGGCCTACACCGAACCGTACCGCTTCGGAACCGACGTGCTGGCGCGGCTGGCCCGAGCCACCCCGGTCCCGGACGACGGCAGGATCCTGCACTTTCTGGGCACCGCTGCGATGGTCCTCGGTGACTTCACCGGCAGCGTCGAGCACCTCGCCGCGGCGGCCGCGGCCTGGCGGTCGCAGGGGCGTCTGGGACTGCTATCCCGCGCCCTGGCCGGCTCCTGGCCGCGCGTCTACCTGGGTCAGCTCGACCAGGCCCGGGCGGAGTCCGAGGAGGGGTACCTGCTGGCCAAGGAGACCGGCGAGAGCATCGCCCTGCTGGGACTGACCGCAACCGCAGGACTCGTGGCAGTCCTGCGCGGAGAAACCGGGACAGCTACCCGGGTGATCGAGGAACTGCGGGGCAGCAGCTTGTTCGCGGGCATGCCCTTCGCCACCGTGATGGCACAACAGGTCAACGGCCTGCTCGCCCTGTTCGACGGCCGGGCCGAGGAGGCCTGTGCGATCCTGTCGAAGGTCTTCGACCCGGCCGATCCGCACTACCACTCGGTCAGCCGCTGGCTGGTCGCACCGGATCTGGCCGACGCCGCCGTGGCCGCGGACATGACCGGGCAGGCACGCGAGCTGCTCACGGATCTGCCCGACCTGGTTCGCCAACTGCCGTCGGAGATGATGACGACGGCGTACGCCTACACCAGCGCTGTCCTGGCCTGCGACAAGGACGCCGACCGGCTGTACGAGTCCGCGCTGGCCTCGATGCCGTCCGGATGCCGGCTGATGCATGCCCGCCTCCGTCTGCACCAGGGCCGCCGGCTACGCGGGCAGCACCGCCATGACGACGCCCGCGGGCTGCTGCGTGCCGCGCGTGACGAGTTCGACCGCCTCGGTGCCCGGCCCTGGGCTGAGGCGGCACGCCGCGAGCTGCGCGCGACGGGCGAGTCCAGTACCGATCGGCACCCGACCATGAGTGATCACCTGTCAGGGCAGCAGCTGCAGATCGCGGTGCTGGCCGCACAAGGCCGAAGCGACGAGGAGATCAGCCGCCGCCTGTTCATCTCCCACCGCGCTGTCGCCACCCACTTGAGTGCCATCTACCCACGGATGAGGGTGACCAGCCGTACCCAACTGGGCGCCGCTCTCGCCCCGGGCACCGCCGAGGAGGTCAGGGCCCAGACCGCGCCAAATTGACCGGTCACAGCGACGCCTCAACGACCGAAGGCTCCGGCCAACCGGTCATCGAACGCGATGGCGTCCGCGATCTCGCGGGCGAGCCGTGCCGAGTCGACGACCTGTCCTCCAGGACTGACCGCGTCCACGACCTCCGGCAGCACACTGGCGAGCTGCCAGGCGACGGTAGCCGGGCTACCACTGGTGAACTGGGCGAGATCGGCGATCGCGGTATCGCCGATCGTCAACCGGACCTGTTCGACGGTCATCGGCATGTTCGGCGCACTGTCGGACAACCAGCTGCGGTACTGCTCCGGGCGGGTCGTATCAGCGAGGTGGAGCACCATCGCGTGCAGGCGCGCCGGGCCGGGCGGCGCCAGCGACATCCTCGGGCCGACATGCGTCAGGCCGTAGAGCAATTGCTGCACCTCCGGGTCGTCCAGCACGGTGGACAGCTTGGCGATGTCAACCATGGCCACTCTCCGTTCTCGCTCTGTCATCAGCGGATTCGCCTTGCGCAGATGACCGGGCAGTGACCCGATCCGTGACACCTCACAGTTCTCCGCCCAGGGCACTGACCAGACGGTCCGCGGTCAGGCCGAGCCGGAACAGCAGGTCGGTGTCCGCGGCGTCGTCGAGGTCGAGCCGTTCGGGCAGACGTCCCGCCACCGACTCGGCGTAGTCGGCGCCAAAGGCACGGCGCGCAACGGCAAGCACATGCGTCTTCGTCAGGATCGTCACGGGATTCCCCTTTCGAGCCCATGGGACAGGCAGTCCCTGTCCCGGTTACCTCGTAGACCGGCGGACACCGCAATTCGTGACAGCCATGGGCGCGGTTTCTGCGCTCACCGCGTAGCGGCACCGCAGCGAAGTCGGCGCAGCTCACTGTGTGACGGACATCGTTGGTCATCAGGGGTGCCAGGGCCGAGGATGAGCGGGTGAGCGGACAAGAGATGCCCGATCCCGCGGCCGATCTCGAGCAGGCCGCGGCCGCCTTCACCAGCGTCCGGCCGCGACTGTTCGGGATCGCCTACCGCATGCTGAGCAGCGCCGCCGAGGCCGAGGACCTGGTCCAGGAAGTCTGGCTGCGGTGGCAGGCCTACGACCGCAGCACAGTGGTCAACCCGGCCGCGTTCCTCGCGACGATCACCACCCGGCTGGCCATCAACGCCCTGCAATCGGCCCGGGCCCGCCGCGAGACCTACATCGGCCCATGGCTGCCCGAACCGGTCGACACCAGCGCCGACCCGTACCTGGGCGCTGAGCGCGGCGAAGCGCTCGAATTCGCGGCACTGCTGCTGATGGAACGGCTCACCCCCGATGAACGCGCCGCCTACGTGCTACGGGAGGCCTTCGACTACCCGTACGCGAAGATCGCCGACATCCTGCAGTCGACTGAGCCCGCGGTGCGCCAACTGGTCAGCCGCGGCCGTAAGCATGTGACCGGCGAGCGCCGCAAGCCGGCCGCCGCCGACGCTCAGCGGGAACTGCTCGCCTCGTTCATCGCCGCCGCCCGTACCGGAGACATGACCGCCCTGGAACGGCTGTTCACCGAAGACGTGACCAGTCTGTCCGACGGCAACGGGGCCACCCGGGTCTCGCGCCGGCCGGTGGTCGGCGCCCAGCGGGTGGCGCGATACATCACGGCCATCTCCTCCTGGTTCTGGGACGGCATGCAGGTGCAGTGGGTCAGTGCGAATGGGCAGACCTCGGCCGTGCTGCGCCGTGACGGCAACCTGTTCGGTGTCCTGACGGTCACTGCCACCAGCGATGGCATCGACAACCTGCTGTGGATGGTCAACCCGGCCAAGGTCGCCGCGGTGGCTGAGGCAGCCTGACCCCTCAGGCGTCACAAATTGAGATGCTGTCCGGTCATCACTCGCGACTGCGACGAAAGCGATGACCGGAATGCGATCGATGCAAGGAGTTGGCGGCGCCACCGGCACACCGGCACACCGGCGCTTCCGTGCGTGCGGACACCGTTCCTGACCGCGCATGCGCCACCGGGCTGACAATGTCGTGTGTCGGTTCGCCACGGCCTGCCGGTCAGGAGACACCGTCGCGATCCGCGCCGCCCTGGCTGTCACGGTCGTCGCGGTCTGCGACGGTGTGGGAGTCGTGCACGGCGCGATCGACGTGGCCCGGCTCGCGCGGCTGCTACTGGTCGAACGACCGCAGGTCACAGTGAGTGCCGAAGCTGTCAACGGCGGGCCCGGGCTGGCCGTACGCCGCCTCGGCCGCGCCATCGCGGTGATCGCCATCGACACCACCGGAGCCGAGATCACCGCGCTGTGGATCGCGGTCGATCCGGGCAAGCTGCGCGCCTGGCACCGGCCCTGAGCCGAACATCGGCAAAGCATGACCGTCGGTAGCGAAGGTCGACGCTCAGCCATACCGGATGAAGACGCTCGACGTGCGGGAGGATCAGATTCTCATCGAGGTCGGTGTGCAACTCGCGCATCACCTCAGCACCACCCGGGACACGGTCCCTGTATCCGGTTTGGCGGGTCAGCTGCGCGGTCGAGGCGTGGCGATCATCTGCACACCGGTAAGCATCAACCTGGGACACCGGTCTCGCCCAGCAGGAGGACGTCGAGCCGTTGGAGGTTGCCGACAACGGGCAGCTGCCACTCCCCGGGATCAGCATCCCGCAGGCCCGACCGGCAATCAAAACCCCCAACTCGATCATCGGCCGAAACGTGAATGATCGCGGTGGGGGGTAACGTGTCCGAGGATCGACACAAACCAATACCCCATTAGGGCAGATCGTCGACCTAGAACTACTCATAGCCTAAGAGCTCCTAACGTGATCTCTACGCGGTCCATTTGATCAAGCGACGCCAGCAGATCAGGGCGCAGGCGAGGCTGACAAGACTGTCGTGGATGTCGAGCCGGCGTTCCCAGCGAGCGGCGATCCGGCGGAACTGGTGCAGCAGGGCGAAGGTCTGCTCGACGACGTAGCGCAGCTTGCCCAGGCCCTTGATGTTGGGTGTCTTCGGCTTGGCGATGATCGGTTCGGTGCCGCGTTCGCGGCAGGCCTGGCGGAGGGCTTCGCTGCGGTATCCCTTGTCTGCCAGCAAGACGTCGAAGCGGCGCCGGGGCCGGCCAGGGCGGCCGGCTATCGGCGGGTAGCAGTCGAGCAGGTCCAGCGCGCGGCTGATGTCGGCGACGTTCGCGTCGCTGGTCAGTACGTAGATCGGGGTGCCGTTGCCGTCGCAGATCAAGTGGTGCTTGGAGCCGGGTTTACCGCGGTTGACCGGCGACGGGCCGGTGCCGGCGCCCCCTTTTTTGCGTCGATGTGACTGCCGTCCATCGCCGCACGTGTCCAGTCGATCCGGTTCGCCGCGTTCAACTTAGCGAGCAGTATCTGGTGCACCTGGTCGAAGACTCCCGCCTCAGTCCAGCGCTCCAGCCTGCGCCAACAGGTCATCCCGGAGCCGAAACCGAGCTCCTGCGGTAGATCTTCCCAGCCGATCCCGGTGTGCAGCACGAACAGGATGCCCTGCAGGCAGGACCGGTCCGGAATCGGCTTCGGCCCCGGCGCCTTTTCCGGCCACGGCGGCAGCACCGGCTCGATCAACGCCCACAACTGGTCATCAACATCCCACGGCCTGGCCACGACGAGCGAACGAAACTGATCTTCATGTCGTGACGCTGATCGGTCTTCCCGCAGCACCTCGCGGGCCCCTCAGTGTTCGCTGCTGAAGAACCGTAGCAACAGCGGGCCGACGGTCTGTGGGTCGACGACGTGATCCGGCCCCTCGAGGGTCTCCCGTTGAGCGTGGGGTAGTAGGTCTGCGAGCTCGTCGGCTGCGCGGTCGAAGAAGTCCGAGGGCAGGCCTGCCATGTAGGGGACCGTGATCGGTCCTCCGGTGGTGACCAGGACCGGTTGGGTGACCGTTGCCAGTCGATCGGCCGGCAATTGGTAGCGGTTGAGGAAGACGCTGTCGTGGACCAGCGTGGGCGCGAGGGCGACCGAATCCGTCCAATGCGCCGTCTGCTTGCCTGCCGCTTTCCTGGCCGCGATGTTGTCGTCGGAGGCGCCGGTCACGCGCATGAACAGTTCGAGAACCTCCTCGTCTCGCCCGGCGTCGAAGGCGCGTCGGGTGTCCGCGATGTACTCCTCGAATCGCGGGCGTATGTCGTCCCCGACCACGTAGGGCACCTCCCACACGGCGATCGTGTCGATGGCTGACCCGGCCGCGGCGGCTTCCAGCGCCAGCGCGCCACCAGAGGACGCCCCGAACAGGTGTGCCGAGCCGCCCGCCTCCGCGATCAACGCATCCAGGTCCTCGATCTCCCTTTCCACGGCGTAGGGCTCGGTGAAGCCGCTCGCGCCGCGTCCCCGACGGGCATAGTTGTAGACCGTGAAGTGCTCGGCGAGAGCCGGCGCCAAGGGAGCGTTCTCCACCCCGTCGTCGAGTCCCCCGCCCACCAGAATGACGGCCGGGCCGCTTCCCTTCCGGTCGTAGGCGATGGTGGTGCCATCGTTTGATGTCACGCGAAAGGCCATCTCGTTCATCTCACATCTCCGTTCGAGAGGTTTGTCTCAGCGCCTGAGCAGCGTGCCGACGACGGCCTCGGTGCGCGACCACCGCGCCCTTGCGATCACGGCCGCCACGACGAGAAAGGCGAGCGGCAGCCAAGGGCTCTGCTCGAGCACGAACTGATCGGTGATGCCAGCACCGGTCAGCAATGCCGCCAACCCGAGACTGGCCAGGCCCGCCAGAGCCGGGATCAGAAGTCCAACCCCTCCCGCGACCTCCAGCGCTCCGACCAGGTACCGGAGCCACTGGCCAGCCCCGATGTCGGCGAACATGTCCACCATGACCGGGTCGCCGGCGAGCTTCGAGATTCCGCCGCCGGCGATTATCGCCGCCAGCACGACTTGCAGAATCCAGACCCCGATGCTGCTCGCCCGCCCGGGCGTGTGCGCAACGGTTTCCGAGTTGTTCTTAGGGATGGTGCTCATTCGGCTCTCCTTGTCGTGTCCGGGCCTGGTGCCGGTGATGGCGTTGGCCGAGTAGGCCGGGTTGTCGGAGTTGATTTCGACCAAGTGCTCGCGGTAGCGGCATCTACTTCTTGTTGCGGTAGAGGACCATGGTGATGGGACCGAAGACCGCGACTAGAAGTACGGACGAGACGAGCACCCAGCCGATTTCCCCGGCGGGCACCGAGCCGTGCATCAGGCCGCGTATCACGGTCGCCAGGTGGGTGATCGGGTTGACCTCGATGACCGCCTGCATCCACCCGGGCATCGTCTTCGGGTCCACGAAGATGTTGCTCACGAACGTCAGTGGGAACATCACCATCATGCTGACCCCCGCCACCGAGTTCGGCGTGCGCAGGATCAGGCTGAGCATCGTCCACAGCCACGACAGGCAGAACGAGAACACCAGCAGCAGCGCGACCGACAGCACCACGCCGACGGCGCCACCCTCCGGCCGGAACCCTAGGACCAGGCCGAGCATGATGACGATCGCCGACCCGATCGAGTAGCGCACCAGATCGCCGAGCAGGGCGCCGACCAGCGGGGACGGTCGCCACACCGGGAGCGACCTGAACCTGTCGAAAACGCCTTTCTGAATGTCGGTGTTCAGCGTAATACCAGTGTTCATGGTGATCATGACGTTCGCCTGCACCAGGATGCCCGGCAATAGGAACTGCAGGTATTCCTGCGTCGACCCGGCGAGCGCGCCACCGAACAGGTAGGTGAACATCAACGTGAACATGATCGGGAACAGGGTCACGTCGACGAGTTGCTCGGGCACGTGCTTGATCTTCAGCAGCGCCCGCCAGCCGAATGTCAACGAGGTGTGCACCGGACCGGGGCTAGACGGCCGCTCGCCGGCCAGCACACTGCGCAGCGCGTCCTCGGTGACCGGCGCCGACGCCTGCTCCGCGGACATGGCATTCATGCGGCATCCTCCTCGGGTGTCTCCTCGGCGGCGTGTCCGGTCAGGGCGAGGAACACCTCGTCCAGGCTCGGCTGACCGAGCGCGAACTCGGTGACGTCGATGCCGCTGCGGGACAGCTCGGCCAGGGAACGGGCGACCCGCTCGGGGTCGGAGATCCGCGCGGACAGCGCGGCCGGGTCGGCGGACGGCTCGACCTGCACCTCGAGGACGCCGGCGAGGACCCGCTCGGCCTCGGCCCGCTGCTCGGGCGCACGTAGCCGTACGTGCAGCGAGCCGGCGCCGACCGATGCCTTGAGCTCGCCGCTCGAGCCCTCGGCGACCACCTTCCCGTGGTCGATCACCGCTATCCGGTCGGCCAGCTGGTCGGCCTCGTCGAGGTACTGCGTGGTCAGCAACACGGTGGCGCCCTCGGCAACCATGCCCCTGACGATTTCCCACACCTGGTTTCTGCTGCGCGGGTCGAGCCCGGTCGTGGGCTCGTCGAGGAAGATCAGTTCGGGGGTGACGACCAGGCTCGCCGC
>NZ_JBEZGQ010000188.1:0-11223 GCF_040650095.1 Actinoplanes sp. NPDC048791
CCTCTACCACGCCCACGCGGCAGTCGCCCGAGTTCCCTCCGAGTACGGCGACTTCGACCCGGCGCCGGCCGCTCGCGCGGCGCGCGCGGCCACTCGGCTGGCCCACCGCGGACGGCGTGAGCCGGTCGCGCCAGGCGCGCACGGTGGCGCCGAACTCCGTGCCGTGAGTGGTCATGGCACCGATTGTGCCTCGCTGCCCGGCGACCAGGGGTGGTAGCCGTTTTCCTACCGTCAGGCCTTCCCTGGCGCACGTCGCGGCGCCGGCAAACCATGGGCGCATGACGATCACTTTCATCACCGGGGCCAACAAGGGCCTCGGCTACGAGACCGCCCGCCGCCTCATCGCCCACGGCCACACCGTGCTGCTCGGCGCCCGCGACGCGAAGGCCGGGACCGCGGCGGCCGCGGAACTCGGTGCCCGCTTTGTGCAGATCGACGTCACGGATGACGAGTCGGTCGCGGCGGCGGCCACCGATGTCGAGAAGCACGAAGGCGCTGTCGACGTGTTGATCAACAACGCGGGTATCCACGGCGCGCACGGTGACCCGAGCGGCCTGACGGGCGCCGACATCCTGAGCGTGCTCGATGTCAACGTCGTCGGCGTGGTGCGGACCACCACGGCGTTCCTGCCGCTGCTGCGACGCTCGGCCGACCCGGTCATCGTCAACGTCAGCAGCGCGATGGGCTCCCTGGCGGCCACGCATGATCCGTCGCGCCCCGAGTCCAAGGCGATCGCGCCCGCGTACACGGCTTCCAAGGCGGCGCTCACCATGCTCACGACCCAGTACGCCAAGTCGCTGACCGACATCCGCATCAACGCGGCCGACCCGGGTTACACGGCCACCGATCTCAACGGCAACACCGGCCCGCAGACCGTCACCGAGGGGACCGACGCCGTGGTCGGCCTCGCCACCGAGGGGCCGGGCCACGGTTCCGGGCGCTTCGTCGACCGGACCGGTGAGATCGCCTGGTCCTGACCCACCGGATCGCCGGCGGGCGACCTCAGTCGGTGAGCAGCAGGGTGTGGACCGAGGTGATCAGGCCGTCGGCGACCAGCGCGATGTCGGCGCCCCGGACGACGGGGGCGGCGCCCTCGGGACCGAAGCTCCACGCGAGGTAGCTTAGGTCCTGGGTGACGCGCACCGGGCCGTCGGCCACGAAGACGAAGCCCGGCGCGTCGTCCAGGATCTTCTGCGCCTTCGCGTCGAGCGCGTCGTGGCCCTGCACCGTCTCCTCGGGGTCGGCGAAGCGCACGCCGGGAGCGTACGTGCGGGCGATCGCGGCCCGGCGGCGCTCGCCGTCCCGCTCGTTGAAGACCTCCAGCAGATTCGCCTGCATGAGCTGCTCGATCGTCGCCACCGTGCACTCCTTCCGGCCGGCGCGCCCGGCTCGGGCGCGCACCGGTGCCGACGGTATATGACGTGTCATGTAATCGCTAGGGTGGCTGCGGTAGGTTCGTGCGGTGGTGGACGAGGCGGCGGGAGCCGGCAGCCTGGACCCGGTGGAGTTGAGGGCCTGGCGCGGGCTCATCGAGACCACGCCCCTGCTGCGGCGGCGTCTCGACCAGCTGCTGATGGCGGACTCCGGGCTCACCGGCAGCGACTATCCCGTGCTGGTGACCCTGCACGAGCGTGGTGACCGGCCGTGCCGTTCGACCGAGCTGGCCGACCTGATCGGTTGGGAGCAGTCCCGGCTGTCGCACCACCTGGCCCGGATGGAACGCCGCGGCCTGATCCGCCGCGGCCGTCATCACGCCGACAACCGCGTCGCCGAGGTCCACCTGACCGACGAGGGTCGCGCCGTCTTCCTGAACGCGGCCAAGGGTCACTCGCGGGCCGTCCGGGAGCATTTCGCCGACCTGCTCACCGTGCCGCAGCTCGAGGCGCTGGCCGAGATCATGGAGACGCTCCAGCGTCACCTCGCGCTTCCGGCGGCGACGGACTGACCACGGACCCGGGATCGCTGCCGGGCCGCACCAGCCCTGACTCGTACGCGAAGACGACAGCCTGCACCCGGTCGCGCAGGCCCAGCTTGGCCAGGATCCGGCCGATGTGGGTCTTGACCGTTGCCTCGGCGACCTGCAACCGGCCGCCGATCTCGAGGTTCGACAGTCCCTGCGCCACGAGCAGCAGTACCTCACGTTCCCGGTCGGTCATCTCCGGCAGGCCGGCCGCAGCCGCGTCCTTCGCGACGAGCCGGCCGGCGAAGCGGTCCAGCAGCCGCCGGGTCACCCGGGGCGCCACGACGGCGTCCCCGCCGGCCACCACCCGGATCGCGCTCAGCAGGTCGTCGGGCGGCACGCTCTTGAGCAGGAAGCCGCTCGCCCCGGCCTGGAGCGCGGCGAACGCGTCCTCGTCGGTGTCGAACGTGGTCAGCACCAGCACCCGGGGAAGCGGACCGGCGGCGCAGATCCGCCTGGTCGCGGTCACCCCGTCCAGCACGGGCATCCGCAGGTCCATCACGACGACATCGGCCGGGGTCGTGCGCAGCAGGCGCAACGCCTCGGCGCCGTCGCTCGCCTCGCCGACCACGGTCATGTCGTTCTGGTAGTCGAGCACCATCCGGAATCCGGCCCGGACCAGGTGCTGGTCGTCGACGAGCACGACCCGGATCACGCCACCACCGCCCGGGCCGCGGCGCCGGTGAGCGGGATGCCGGCGTGCACCCGCCAGCCGCCGTCCGGTTTCGGGCCGGCTTCGAACGTCCCGCCGTACAGGGCAACCCGCTCGCGCATGCCGACCAGGCCGTGCCCACCGGGGCTCGTGGCTTTGGGGCCGGCGCCGGAATCCGTGACCTCGATGTCGATGACGTCCGGCCGGTAGCTGACGATCACGGTGGCGGCCGGCGCCGGGCCGGCGTGTTTCAACGTGTTGGTCAGGGACTCCTGCACGATCCGGTAGACCGCCAGGGCCACTCCGCCGGGAACTTCGGGCGGCGTGCCGTGCACGGTCAGGTCGGCGGTCAGGCCGGAGTCGCGGGCCCGCTGCACCACGGCCTCGATCTGGTCCAGGGCGACCGGGGTGCGGTCAGGCGGGCTGTCGCCGGCGCTCCGGAGCAGCTCCACTAGCTGCCGGATCTCCTCCAGGGCATCGCTGCCGGTCGTGCCGATGGTCCGCAGTGCCTCGCGGGCCCGTTGCTGGTCGTGGTCGAACGCGTACGCGGCCCCGTTGGCCTGCAGGATGATCACCGACAGCGAGTGCGCGACGATGTCGTGCAGCTCCCGGGCGATGCGCGCCCGTTCCTCCGCGACGGCGATCTGCGCCACGTGCCGGCGTTCCCGCTCCGCGCTCTGCCGGCGTTCGGACGTGTTCAGATTCAGCTGGCCGAAGTACCGCACGCTGAGGGCCATCGCCCACACCACGGCCCCGTAGCCCAGCAGGATCCCGGAGCCGCGCGTGAGCTCCTCGAGCGAGAACCTCGACCACCCGGCGCTGGAGTTGTTCTGCAGTGGCAGCAGCAGCGACGCGAACAACCAGCCGCCGAGCCCGCCCACCGCGGCCCGGAGCAACGTCGAGGAGTGGACGATGACCGCGTACATCGCGGTGGCGACCGTGATCAGCAGCATGCCGTCGTGCAGCTTGGTGCCGTTGACCTCGATCGTCGCCGTGACCGCGGTCAGCACCGCCACGAGGACGAGGACCGTGATCGGGCGGTGGCGCCGCCACATCAGCACCAGCCCGGCCAGCACGCCGAAGAGCAAGCCGCCCAGCCTGTACTGGTGCCACCACCACGTGGACAGGGCGGCCACCGAGCCGGACACCACCAGGTCGCCCAGCAGACCGCTGCCGCGGGTCAGGGCAGGCGACACCATGCTGCTCAGCGTATGGGTCTCACTCACTGCGCAACTCCTGAACCTTCAGCAGACGGAACAGCAGCGGCAGGCCGGCAGCTGTGACGGCCACGACCATAGCCGCCACCGTCGCCGTCATCGCGGCGATCGCGGGCCAGTCCAGCTCGACGGGGGCCTTCGTGGCCGCGAGCAGGACCGCCGACAGGCTGCTGCCGATGAGGACGGCCAGGAGCAGTCCGACGGAAGCAGGGATGGCGACCTGATAGAGCAACGACGCCGACAGCGTCCGCCGCTGGGTGCCGAAGGCGGCGAGCACGGCGAGCAGCCTGCGCCGCTCGCGCAGCTGCTCGGTGACGCCGACGAGCATGCTCGCGCCGATGAACAGCAGGAACAGGACGGCGCAGCCCTGGGCCACCTGCCGGGCCCCGGCGAACTGGTTGCCGATCCGCTCGTCGCCGAACAGTTGCAGCGGTGCGGCCGGGGCCAGGCGGGTCATCGTGTTGCGCACCTGCTCGATGGCGTCCGGACGGGCCGGGTCCAGACCCAGCAGGTAGGCGTCGGTGAACATGCCGCGCAGGTCGGGCCGGAGTTTCAGCGCCGCCGGGGTGGCCAGGTACGACATCGGGGCGGCTTCGCTGGTGTAGAGCGTCACGGCTGGGAGGCCGGCGGGCACCTGCCAGTGCGAGAGCGGCGCCGCGTCGTCAGTGCCGAAGACGGGGGTGGTGGCTCCCGCAGGCAGGGTGGGGCTTTCCCAGCCCGGGTGCACGGCCTGGAAGCTGTCGCCGTCGGCGCAGGACGGCAGCGGCGCGTACTGCCGGAGCACGTCGCAGTCGCCGACCCGGACGGTCACGGCTGGCTGGTCCGGGTCCGTGCGCAGGTAGCCGTATCCGGAGGTCCGCACCGCCTCGACGCCCGGGGTGCCGGCCAGAGCAGCCCGCCAGCCGGTGCCGTCGGCACCGTTGGTGTAGACGACGGCCTGGAGGCGGTCGGCCGGCGGCTGGGTCCCGCTGGTCGCGGCTATCGAGGTGCTGAGCAGGCCCTGGATGGCGATGATGCCGGCGACCGACACCGCGATGCCCGAGACGAACCGTACGGCGGTGTCGCTGTCCAGCTGCAGGCGCCGGATGCCGAGCTGCCACGCGACGCTGCCGCCGCCGAGGCGCCGTACCACCGCCTGCACGAGCCAGGGCAGCAGCACGACCACGCCGGTCAGCAGCAGGATCGCGCCCGCGGCGAGCTGCACCCGGGTGCCCGCCCCGACGTCGCCGGGCAACCCGCCGAGCAGGGGGTACAGCAGTGCGACACCGGCACCCGGCGGAATCAGCCGCCACCAGAGCCGCCGGCGACGGACGCCGCTCTGCCGCACCACGCCGAGCGGCTCGATGACCACCCGCCGCAGCGCCGACAGGGTCACCAGCACAGCGCCGGCCGGCACCAGCAGCAGGATCGCGGCGAGCAGCGCCGGCACCGGGCGCAGATCCGACGGGTACGGGCTGAAGTCGGCCGGCAGCAGCACCCCGACGCCCCGACGCAGACCGAGAAAGACGAGACCGCCGACGGCGAGCCCCAGCACCGCCCCGATCAGCGCGTCGCCGGTCGCGATGCGGCGCGTCATCCTGCTGTCGGCGCCGACGAGCCGGATCGCGGCGAGCTGCCGCTCCCGGCTCTCACTGCCGAAGCGTACGGCCGTCGTCACGAACACCAGGACCGGCAGCAACAGGATGGCCGCCCCGATGACCGCCAGCACCACGATCGTCGGGTCGGTCGTGGGCGGGCTGCCGCCACCGAACGAGGCGATGCGCGCCGCCCCGTCATCGGTGGTCAGCGTGCCGGACCCCACGTAGAAGTACACCTCGTCGGGCCCGGAGAGTCCCGGCGGCGCGATCGTGCCGGCCACGTGCGCGGACCACCGTTGGGCCAGCAGCTCACCACCGGGTCCGGCGATGAGGGCGGCGAGCGCCGGGGAGACGAACAGCTCCCCCGCCGCCGGCATCCGGGCCACCCCGGGCGGTGCCGGCGCGCGGTCGCCCTCCGGGCGCACGATCCTGCCTCGTACGGGCTCATCCCGGAACCGCGTCTCCGTGGTCAGCGCCAGCAGCGTGCCCGGGCCGGCCTGCTCGACGCTCGCACCCAGCGCACGATCGGCCCGGCGCTGCTCCCGCGCCGCGACAGCCGTCGGCGCGGCGGCCAGCACGAGCAGCATCCCCACGCCCAGACCCACCCCGGCCGCGATCAGGGCGAGCCGCAGCCAGCCCGAGCGGCCGCCCGAGACGCTCAGCCGCACACCCAGGACAAGCTCACGCAGCCAGGCGGCGCTCATCGGACACCCTCAGCGACGACAGCCGCGCCGTCACGGAAGGTGACTTCGCGATCGGCGTACGAGGCTATCCGCGCCTCATGGGTGACCAGCACGACCGCGCTCCCCCGCTCCTTCGCGGCGGCGACCAGCAACCGCATGACCTGCTCACCGTTGCGGGAGTCCAGCGCACCGGTCGGCTCATCGGCGAAGATCACCTGCGGGTCGGTGACCAGCGCACGGGCCACCGCGACCCGCTGGCCCTGCCCGCCGGACGCCTGCCCGGGACGTTTGCCCGCCACCTCGACGACCTCCAGGCGCACGAGCAGCTCGGCCGCGCGCCGCTCAGCCCGGGTCCGCCGTACGCCGGCGAGCCGCAGCGGCAACGCCACGTTCTCCAGGCAGGTGAGCTCGGGCACCAGCTGGCCGAACTGGAAGACGAACCCGAACGCGCCCCGCCGCAGTGCGCTGCGCTCCCGGTCGCCCATGGCGGTCAGGTCGCGGCCCTCGAAGCTGACGCGGCCGGAGTCCGGGGCGAGGATGCCGGACAGGCAGTGCAGCAGCGTGGACTTGCCGGAGCCGGACGGTCCCGTCAGCGCGAGCACCTCGCCGGGGCGGACCTGGAGCGACGCGCCGTTCAAAGCCCGGGTGATGCCGAACGACTTACTCACGCCGTCGGCGACGAGCAGGGGTGACGAGGGCACGGGGAGCTCCTGGTGAATCGTGGACCGGGGACGTCCATGACGCTAGGAGCAGGGCGGGGGGACGCGCGTCCGACTTGATGATGGACTTCGCGTACGACTTGAGTCGTACGTCGGCGCCCGCGTCCTCCTGAAGTCGGACGGCACGCCGCTCTCATCGCGCTAGGAGAACCCGAAGTCGGGGTGCCGGGGGCCGCCCAGTTCGACGGAGATGGCGTCGACCAGTGCGCGGTAGGCCGCGCTCTCCGGCGGCGACCGATCGGCGTCGTCGCCGTCGATCGCGGCCTCGTCCGCGAGGAAGGCTGATCCGGACAGCTGGAGCAGAAGGTCCGTCCAGCGAGGGCCGGTCAGCGTCATCCGGGCGTTGGTCCGGGACACGTTCGTGCCGGCGCGCAGCAGGCGCTGCTGGCGGCGGGTCAAGCTGACCGCGTAACTACGGTCGGGACGCAGTCCGAGCTCGTTCAACGTCTCCAGGCTGACGTCATCCAGCCCGCGGTAATCCACCGCGTCCGCGGACACCGTGAATTCACACCAGGGTGACCAGTCCTCTTCCTCCGCGGCCGGGTCGAATCGGGCCCGCCAGCGGTAGCTTGCGCCCGGCGCCAGTTCACCCGGGCCGAATTCAAGCGACCGGGAACCGAACATGGCGCCGGTACGGCTGCCGTCGAGCGGGCCGTACTCGTAGACGATCTGGTTCCCTGGCCAGGCCAGCCCGTCGCGGACATCGAGCAGCGTCGTCTCGAACACCGGACGCCCGGGACCGGTGACACAGCCCGGCCGGCCCGTGGTGATCGCCCGCATCGGGGACGGGAGGGTCGTGGCGGCCGGCATCCACAGCTTCGGATCGACAAAGGTGCCGTCAGGCCGATCACAAACCATCGCGAACGAGGTGTTGTCAGCATCGCGGTACTTGTCGAGCAGTTCGTGCAGCGTCTTGCGGCACAGTGCGTAGAGAGCTCTGTCGTCGTCGGCCGGCCTGGGCGGTTCGGGCACGGATCCGAGTGCGGCGAGCACGATCGCCAGGGAGGCGAGAGCAACCGGCGTACGGAACCTCGTCAGCACCCTTGTCGTACCAGTCATCGTCACCTCCGACACCCACCTCATCGGCGACGCAGCACCGGACTCAAGGGGTTCTCACCCTGCCCTGATACGGGCGCTACCCTGCGGGTCGTGAGCCATGACCTTTACTTCTGGCCGTCCGGGGCAACGAAGAATCCGCGTCGGCTGGCTGATCGGCTCGCGGACGAGAAGGCCGGCCGTCTGTTGCCGGACAGCCGGGTTCTGGATTTCCGGGCCGAACTGCTACGCCGCTGGCCGGACCTTGCCGACATGATCGCTCCGTGGCATACCGATCTGGGCGGGCGGCGGCCATGGGGCCGCACCGATCTGGCGGATCGCTTCGCCGTCCTGACCCTGCGCTACGGCTGGGAAGGCATCAGCGCCCTTCCTGTCCTGGCCGGCGGGTATGGACTCGACTGCTACGACCCGCAATCGGACCGGCTGATGCCGGCCGGTTCACTCACGCAGAACGCGGTGCCCGGCGACGACGTAGGGCAGGTCGAGGGATGGGCGGCCGAGGACCACGTCGTGCAGTTGCTTCGGCACATCAGCGGCTACATCGGCTACGCCTACGACGATCTGGACGAGGCGGCGCTGACGGGAGCCCTCGATGACAAGTACGGCGAGGCGGTCGACGACTGGTTCGAATACCCGCTATCGGGTACGCCGGCATTGGCGATCCGGCTGGCGAAGCCACCGGGTAGCGCAGTGGTGAGTGTCCGCGTTGAAGGCGCCATGGAAGTTGTCCTGGCTGCCCGGATAGAAACGCTGCTAGACCTGCTGTAGGGCTTCGCAACCCATGGGCGCGACGTCGCGGGCATACTGCGTCCGGACCGGTGGCAGAGCCGGGTTATCGCAGCGCTCAGAGTCGAGGGCCGGGCACGCACGGCCGGCACGAAGGCGCGTGGGGCCGCTGGCGTGCCATGCCCCACCAGGGGTTCAAATCCCCTCCGGTCCGCCACTTCCGTCGGCCCGTGGTGAAAGGTCCCGGGAAGTAGCGCCGATGCGGTCGTCGCTGCTCTTCATCGTGGCCCGGCTCTGGCTCGCAGATGGAACCGCTCGTGAGGCCGTACTGGGTCGTGGTCACGCCCGGCGGTCGGCAAGGATCCGGCTGAATATCGCGAGATAGCTTTCATGAGCCAAGGCCAAACCCCCGAGTGCGTCTGCTGTGAACCACTCGATGGCATCGTGCTCGTCCGGCGCGGCGTTGACCGGAGACCCTGTCCACGCTTCGATCACCCAGATCTGCATGTCCGCCGTGTCAGCATGAACTTCGTGGGCGGCCGGACCTGACGGCGTCGCGATGTGGATGCCCAGTTCCCCGTGGAGCTCTCGGGTCAGCGCCGCGCCAGGCAGTTCTCCGGGCTCCACGTGGCCGCCGGGCAGATCCCAGACATCGGGACACCAGCGGCGGTGGGGAGATCGGTGACACAGCAGGATCCGGTTGCCGTCCCGCAGCAACGCTGCAACGACGCGGGCCTTCGGCGATTCTTCCGCGGGGATCGACACGGGCGCATCCTGCCACCCCTCGAGCCGGCCCAATCAACGAACGAGGGTCGCCGCGGCGGCTTGATGCTCGACCGCCCAGTTCGCGACCTCTGAAAGCGGCCCGAGCAGCGCCTGCCCGGCCGTAGTCAACGCGTACTCCACAGAGGGCGGCACGGTCGGATAGACCGTGCGGCGCACGAGCCCGTCGCCCTCCAGCGCCCGCAAGGTTCGGGTCAGCATGCGCTGGCTGACGCCCTCTATCCGTTGATGCAGTTCGTTGAAGCGGTGCGGTCGCTCGCCGAGGAGCACCAGGGTCAACAGCGACCACTTGTCGCCGAGGCGGTGAAAGACCCCGGTGACCGGGCACGCCGCGTATTCCGCGCTCGGCACCTGCTCGGCCAGGGGCGTCTCGACCAGCAAAGGAACAGCGATGTTCCCACCAGACATTCAAGTGCCTTCTTTCGTACGGATCACAGGACCGCGACAGTGACACCTGTCCACCATGACAGAGGAGGCGTACGTGCCCGCAGCACAGAAGTCCAGCATGCTCATCGCCGGCGTGGGGCCGGGGCTGGGTCTTGCCGTCGCCCGGCGGTTCGGCCGTGAGGGGTATCCGGTCGCCCTGCTGTCGCGCCGCCCGGACCGGCACGAGTCCTACCTGGCCTCGCTGCGTCAGGAAGGCATCACCGCCATCGCCGTCGCTGCCGACATCACCCGGCCCGACCAGCTACGCGGCGCCGTCACCACGACGACCGAGCAGCTCGGTCCGATCGGCGCCGTGTACTACGGACCGGGCGCCGCTGACCCGACCGCGCGACCGGCGCCGATCCTGCAAGCGGCGCCGGACGACGTATCCGTAGCCGTGCACACCTTCGTCCGTCCCGCCGTCGACCTCACCGCGATGGTGCTACCCGGCATGCTCGAGCGCCGCAGCGGCACGCTGCTGTATGTCGCGGGCCTCGGCGCCGTCGTTCCGCTGCCGGGCATGGGCGCCCTCGCCGTCGCGTCGGCGGCGCTGCGCACGTACGCGCTGACCGTGAACGTCGCCCTGGCCGGTACCGGCGTCTACGCGGGAGCGCTGGTCATCGGTGGGCTCGTCGAACGCGGCGACATCCACCGGCACGCCGTCGCCGCGGTCGGCCCGGCCGTAGCCGCCGGCCTGCCCACCCTCGATCCCGACACGATCGCCGACACTGCCGGGGAGTTGTCGGTGCGCCGGAACGATTCAGAGGCGACCTTCAACGCCCTCGGTGTCGACTCTGTACACGCCTAGGTGATCAGGCCGAACCGTTCGACGATCCCCGGCAGCCAGTCCGGCTCGCCGAACTGCAGGCCGTACCGCTCAGCGAGATCGCCGCCCTCCTCCGCCGCGGCGGGTCCGGCCGCGATCAGCTCGGCCACCTCGCGGAAGAAGTGCTCGAAGCCGGCCGGGGTGATGATCTCGATCATCCGGGCCGGGACCGGGCCGGCGTTCCACATCGCGTGCAGTTCGCCGCGGGGTTTGGCGATGTAGCCGCCGGGGCCGAGCACCACCTCCCGGTCGCCTGAGCGGAAGCCGATCTCGCCTTCGGTGACTATTGAGTACTCGTCCTCGCGGGTGTGCAGGTGGGGTGCAACCAGCGCGCCTACCGGGAACGGGTGCTCGACGATCGCCAGAGCGCCGCCGGTGTCTTCGCCCCACAGCTTGAATTGCACGCCGATGTCGCCTAGTTCGCCTTTGCGTCCGGCTCCTGGTTGGACCACGGTCAGATTTGTCATCCGATGTGTTTATCGCATCCTTCTCCTTTCGGGCCACTGTATTCAGCCTTTCGCCTGCGGGTGGACGGTTGGGGGCCGGGGTGACCAAGATCGGCTTGAGGAGCATTTATGCCGTTCTTGGTCACCCCGGC